>CAYZTF010000008.1:0-13200 GCA_964481305.1 uncultured Candidatus Bathyarchaeia archaeon
GCTTCCGAAGCAAAAATAGATGCGGTGACTTTTGACGGTGCGGGAGGCGGTACCGGAATGAGTCCCACATCCCACATGGATGAGATGGGAACGCCCACAATTGTTCTGGAAGCCCAGGTTCTTAGATGCATAGAAATCTTGAGGAAGAAAGGAATGCATATTCCCGACATAATAATCGCTGGGGGATTCATAAACGAGGGCCAGATCTTCAAGGCTATAGCTATGAGTAATTTTGGAGAAGGGCCTTATGTGAAAGCCGTTCTGATGGGTAGAAGCCCTATCACAGCCGTCATGAAAGCAAAATACTTCACTGACCCGTCTACGAAGCTGCCGAAATCGTTTATAGACCGTTATGGCACGAGTCCAGAAAGGTTCTTCATAACAGTTCCGGGGTTGAAATCGAGGTTCGGCGAAAGGTTTAAGGAGATACCTTGGGGGGCGATAGGGCTCTACACCTATCTGACCGAGCGAGTCGGCGTCGGACTGCAACAACTCATGGCCGGAGTCAGAAAGTGGAAACTGAATCTTATCGACAGAAGCGACATCGCTTCACTTACTGAAAGGGCAGCGAAAGCCACAGGCATATCTTTGATAGAAGATGTTGAAAAAGACGCCTTCGAGAGCATAATCGGTTGATCTTTATATGCGCACGCTTTCTAGCAAAAGCGCATAGTTTCAGAACGACGCAAAATATTGCCCTTGGATGTTTAATGCTTCACAACAGTATTCTCTACAGCCCTAGCGATATGATTCAACGCCACCTCGTCGACCGCTGGATGGACGGGCAACGAAATAACCTGCCTTGAAGCCTTTTCAGTTTCAGGCAAACTGAACTCGCCGAACTGTTCACGGTAGAAGAGCATCCTATGAATGGGTATTGGATAATAAACAGCTGCACCGACCCGCCGCCTATGCAGAGCCTTAACAACCTTATCCCTCTTCCCACTGTTGGCACCCTTCAGACGTATTGTGAACACGTACCAGCTATGCTTACATCCTTCCCCTTCTACGGGGAACTCAACGCCCTTGAGACCTGCCAATCTTTCTAGAAGGAAAGCCGCGTTCTTCCTCCTTTTTTCCAAGAACCCTGGAAGCTTCGATAGCTGAACATGGCCTATTGCTGCTTCAATTTCCGGAAGTCTATAGTTGTGACCGATCATAACGGACCTATACTCATTCCTCTCTCCATGCACTCGAATTGAGTGGAGTCTATCCATGAACTCCATATTGTTCGTCGTAACCATGCCTCCTTCCCCAGTCGTCATGTTCTTGCTGGCATAGAAGCTGAAGCATGCCATGTCTCCTAAGACGCCTGCCTTCTTGCCATGATATTCTGCACCATGAGCCTGCGCCGCGTCCTCAATAACGGTAATGTCGTGTCTTCGGGCAAGCTCCATTATCGGTGCCATGTCGACGGTTAAGCCGTACAGATGAACAGGGATGATCGCCTTCGTTCTCTCAGTTATAGCTTGTCTGAGACTTTCCAGATCTATACAATATGTTTTTGGATCAATATCAGCGAACACCAGCCTAGCTCCAGCTAGAGCCACGCTCTCAGCTGTAGCCACGAATGTGAAACTCGGCACGATGACCTCGTCCCCAGGTCCCACATCGGCGGCCAGAAGCGAGGCATGGAGTGCTGAAGTCCCATTATTGAAGGCTACGGCGTACTTCGCCTCAATGTACCGTGCGAAAGCTTTCTCAAACCTCAGTACCTGAGGGCCGCTTCCGCTTTTATCAGTGAGAACCCCACTGCTCAGAACATCGGTAACAGCTTTAATCTCTTCGTAGCCAATTATAGGCTTGTTTATAGGAATCATTCCTGTGATTTTTGAAGAACCAACCAAATTCGAACACCGCACTAACCATTCGTAATCCAAGGGCTTAGAGAACAGAAGCCTCCCTTTTCCATATGGTTTTTATATAAGCTCAAAATTTTTCACTCAAACAATAAATACTGCTGCTTTGATTTTAAATGCAACGGTTTGTTTGGGAGGACTTTTAAATGGCTGTACAATCAGAATTGGCGGGGCAACCCGTGATCATCCTGAAAGAGGGAACTACAAGATCTAGGGGCCGAGACGCGCAATACAGTAACCTTATGGCCTCGATGATCATTGCGGAAACCGTGAAATCCTCGTTGGGTCCCAAGGGAATGGACAAGATGCTTGTCGACAGCTTCGGCGATGTTACGATTACAAATGACGGCGCCACGATACTTGACGAGATGGAGATTCAGCATCCAGTTGCCAAGATGATGGTCGAAGTCGCAAAGGCTCAAGATAACGAGGTCGGAGATGGAACAACGACCGTAGTGGTCTTGGCCGGAGAACTCCTACAAAAAGCCCAAGACCTAATCAATAAAGATGTCCACCCAACACTGATCTTGGACGGCTACAGGAAGGCCACGGATAAAGCCCTCGAATATCTTGAGAAGATTGGAATAACCGTCAAACCTCTGGATAAAGAGACGCTGAAGAAAGTTGCAACGACTTCATTGTCTGGAAAGGTAGTAGCAGAGGAAAAGGAATTCTTATCAGACTTGGCCGTGAAGGCGGTCCTACAGGTTGCAGGAGAAAGCGACGGAGGATACAAAGTGGACATCGACGACATAAAGATTCAAAAGAAGGCTGGCGAGGCCATAACCGATACGAAACTTATTCAAGGGATAGTTGTAGACAAGGAGATTGTTCACCCCGGTATGCCGAAACGTGTTGAGAAGGCAAAGATCACGCTCATAGACTGCGCCCTTGAGATGGAAAAAACTGAGTTTACGTCTAAGCTCGACATAGAGAATCCTGACCAGATGAAGGCTTTTCTGGAAGAAGAAGAGAAGATCCTTGAAGACATGGTAAATAAGGTCGTAAAGAGCGGCGCTACAGTTCTCCTCTGCCAGAAAGGAATAGACGATCTGGCTCAACACCATCTCGCTCGCAGCGGAATTCTAAGCGCCCGCCGCGTAAAGAAGTCTGACATGGAAAAACTTTCGAAGGCGACAGGCGGAAGAGTTGTGACCAACATAGATGATTTAACTACAAAAGACCTAGGATTCGCAATGCTTGTCGAGGAAAGAAAGATAGCCGATGAGAAATGGATATTTGTGGAAGGATGCAAAAACCCCAAGGCCGTGACATTACTGATTCGCGGAGGAACGGAACGTACTGCTGACGAGGTTGAGAGGTCCATACACGATGCGTTGATGGTTGTAAAGGACGTGGTTCAAGAGCCTAAGATTGTGGCGGGAGGAGGAGCCCCCGAAGAAGAACTTGCGCATCGGGTAAGAGACTGGGCTCAAAAACTTTCCGGAAAAGAGCAGTTGGCCGCTCAAGCCTTCGCTGAGGCGTTGGAGGTCGTTCCTACAGCTCTCTCTGAAAACGCTGGATTAGATCCAATAGACATACTCGTTGAACTTAGAGCACAGCACGATAACGGTAAACTGTGGTCTGGGGTCAACGTTCTGTCAGGCAAAGTTGAAGACATGAACAAACTTGGCGTCTACGAGCCTATGGCTGTAAAGAAGCAGATCTTGAAGTCCGCAAGCGAAGCCGCCGCAATGATATTGAAGATAGACGATGTCATAGCCTCTTCTAAATTAAGGGAGACAAAGGGTCCTGAGAAGGGTCCAAGCGGTGCCGAAGAAGAGACCTAAGCCCAAGGGCTTGGCATCCAAGAGCCAGGTCCTAATAGGGCCACCTAAGCTTACAAGATTCGAAAAAGCCAGGGTAATAGGAGCTAGGGCGCTTCAGATATCCATGGGAGCACCACTCCTAGTCAAACAACCAGAAGGAGTCACTGGCCCTATAGAGCTGGCGTCCATAGAGCTTCAGGAAGGGGTATTGCCGATCACTATAAGAAGGACGTTACCTGACGGAAAATATCAGGACGTCCCAATTCAATGGCTCTACACAGAATAGGTCAGACCAAGAATGACCAAAACACATATATTTTTTGACCACACACAGAAGAGGGCATCAAGAAGCTAGAGTGTGCAACTAAATGCCAAAAAAAGAGAAGGTTATGGATAAGAGTGTCGAGAAGAAACCTGAACGCAAAACCGAACCAAGAGCCGCTCCAAGAAAGAAGGTTGAGCCCACCGAAAAAGCCCCGGTAGAGCAAAAGAACGTAGTATTCATTGGTGCTAAGCCGACAATGAATTACGTGCTGGCGACGCTTACACAGTTTAACCAGGGATCCGACGATGTCGTACTGAAAGCGCGAGGAAGAGCCACGTCAAGGGCGGTTGATGTTGCCGAAGTTGTTAGGAAGAGGTTCCTCAACCAGATGCTGAGTGTCAAAGACATAAAGATAGGCACGGATTCTGTGGGCGAAAGCGGAAACCTCAGAAACGTCTCAACGATCGAGATAACATTGACGAAAAACAAGTAGATTCTTTTGCGTCTGTGAGGCGCACAAGCGCGACTGGTGCATATCTCTACTCATAGAATACTGGTCGTTGCTTGCCTAATTTTTTGTCCAGAGCTGCTCTAACGAAGCCGTAGAATGCCGGATCGGGATTACCCGGCCTCGATTTGAATTCGGGGTGGAACTGGGTTGCGAAGAAGAAGAAGTGGCTGGGTAGTTCGAGAATCTCCATTCGATTCTTTTCGGAGTCTTTCCCGCTGTAGCGCAGCCCATTCTCCCCCAGTTTTTGCAAGTATTTTGGATTGATCTCGTAACGATGTCTGTGTCGTTCAGAGATTCGTTCTGACCGGTAAAGCGCATATGCGATCGTGCCTGTATCGATCACTACGGGTGTAGCTCCGAGACGCATAGTCGCCCCTTTGTGGTGAATGCCCATCTGTTCGGGAAGAAGGTCAACAACGGGATGAGGCGTATCTTTATCGATCTCAGTGCTGTTTGCGTCGACTAAATTACAAACGTGTCTGGCGAACTCCACTGTTGCCAGTTGGAAGCCGAAACAGATGCCTAAGAACGGAATACTGTTCTCGCGAGCGTATCGAATCGCGGAGACCTTTCCCTCGGTCGCTCTTTCTCCAAATCCTCCGGGAACTAGTACACCGTCGTAGTTGGACAGTAGTTTTATGTCTTCAGGTTTCTCTTCAAATGTTTCTGTCTCAATCCAGTCGATGAGGACCTTAGCGTTACATGAACCACCCGCATGCTTCAAAGCTTCGTTTATGCTGACATAACTGTCAGCAAGTTTGGCATATTTGCCGCACATTGCGATTCTGACTTCATTCTTGGCATTAACTATCAAGCTAACAATCTGACCCCATCTAGACCAGTCGCTGCTTCTGCGATTCAGACTCAATCTGTCGCACATATAGTCGCCAACCCCCTGGTTATCCAATACGATGGGCAGCTCGTAGATAGATTTGACATTGTAGGAGCAGAAGACTGCACGCTCATCAACGCTGCAGAACAAAGCGACCTTTTTACGGGTTTCTTCCTTCAGCATGTCTCTACAGCGAGCAACGACGACATCCGGCTGAATGCCAATTCGACGCAGCTCTTGGACGCTATGTTGAGCAGGCTTACTTTTCTGCTCCAAGGTCGCATCTAGGATTGGAACAAGAGGCACGTGTATGAAGAGCGTGTTTAGAAAGCCTTCTTCAATCCTCATCTGACGAAATGCTTCTAGAAAGGGCAGACTTTCGATGTCTCCCACCGTTCCTCCACACTCAACCAATACGGCTTCGACACCAGTTTCTTTGGCAACCTCCCGAATTCTGTGCTTTATCTCATCTGTCACATGAGGAATTATTTGGACACATTTGCCTAGGAAGTCACCCCTCCGCTCCTTGTTTATCACCGATCCATAAATTTGGCCTGTGGTTATGTTTGCTTCACGAGAGAGGTTTACGTCTAGAAAGCGCTCATATGTGCCCAGATCTAGGTCCATTTCGCCTCCGTCTTCACAAACGTAGACCTCGCCATGTTCATAGGGATTCATCGTTCCAGCATCATAGTTCAGATAGGGATCAATTTTGATGGCAGTGACGGCATAACCCCTTACTTGGAGAATCTTCCCTATCGAAGCGCAAACAGATCCTTTCCCTACCGAACTCAAAACGCCGCCCGTTACGAAGATATATTTTGCCAACGGCGTCACCATAGGAATAAAACTCCTAGGCGTGTAGCTGATTTAAATTCCTTTTTGTCCACGAAGCCAGCATTTCAAACTTGAACCCATTGGTGTTGACTCGAAAACCTTTTTATTTCAAGCGTCTTCCCCCCAACCTATCGAATTTTTAAGGAGCAAATGGGTTAACCACTCGGTTTAGCAATGAACCATTTTTAAAGGCGTTTGTAGTCTCCTTATGAAGGAAGCAAGTTATGGAGGCTAAAGGATCTGGAGTTCGAGTTAGAGGGGTATCTTGAAGCTACTTCGAATTTGGAGCCGCTACGCGACAAGGTTTCATCTATAATTGAAAAGGTAAATGACGAAACTCTTCGAAGAGGTGTTCCGGCAGGAGCTACAGGTGCCAGAGTCTCAGCTTGGTCCATAAAGGGAAGCGTTTTAGAAGTTAAGATTGAGGGAACTAGGTTTGTCACTGCGCATGATGCCATTAAACGTCTTAAGAACTTCCTTACGGAAAAGCTGAAAGAAAACAAAATCGGCATTCGAAGAATATTCGTCCAGAGATATAAGCTGGAGATAGAGGCTGCTGAAGAACGAGCGGAGATGATAAAGAAGTATCCTCTCGTGAAAGAGGTCGAAATGCTTGACGGGAAAGCCAGAATTATACTGAGAGATGTCGACGAATCGGTCCTTGACCGCGGAGATGTGCAGCGTCTGATTAGGTTCCTTGCTCCTGAGACGAGGACGATAAGAAAAGAATTTTCACGTAAGGTTGGCGTCGTAATCAGGAAGAGCAAAGAGAGGACGATGAAATTTAAAGGCGATCTCACCGAGACTGTACTTGAACTCGGCTGGGTCGAGAGGTTTCCGGGAAGAGGCCAATGGTACTACTTGCCACCATTCGCAACGCTGCAAACGGCGCTAAAGGACATCATGGTGGAGAAAGTTTCTAGACAATTGGGATTCGTAGAAATACTGCTGCCGAAGCTTATCCCAATCGAAGTCGCTTTCACAGCCAAGAAGATTCAAGGTGAGCCTGGAGGGATGTTCTATGTAAGCGCCCCCAGAGTGAGGGAGAAGGAAGAATACGCACCATTTCAAGTGAAGGCTGAGATCACCGGAGAATTGCCCATGGACGAGTTGGAGGATTTGTTAGAACAGCCCGGATACATTTTGGATCCTGCTCAATGTACACCTTTCTACCAGCTTTATCGGAATAAGACTCTTCGTGAAAGCGATTTGCCAATCAGTGTCTATGAATATGGTGGACCAACGTACCGGCACGAGGCCGGAGGAGTTAAGGGCATAGAGCGGCTTAGTGAGTTTTGGAGAATTGAACACGTCTGGCTCGGGAAACCAAAGGTGGTTGAAGAAATCAGGGATAAGGCTATGAATAGAGCTACTGAGGTCATTGACAAATATCTGGAGCTAGAGTGGAGAATTCAGTTCGCCGGAGACACATTCTATCTGGCTGAGGACCAAAAGATTGACGAGTCTGTTGAGATCCCAGAAGCACCAAAGTATGAATGGCAGTTCTACATGCCCACCAAGGGCACAAGAGAATCCGAAGAGAAGGACGTATGGCTGGCTTGCGGATCCTTCAACTCACACGGAAGCCATTACACGGAGCACTTCAATATTAAATGTACATCCGGAGAAAAGCTTTGGACCGGGTGTTTTGGTATAGGTTTGACGAGGCTGGTAGCAGTATTCCTAGATCAGCACGGATTTGATGTAGAAGACTGGCCAGAGGAAGTGAAAAAACGCGTGGGAAAGATGCCGAAGATACCTAAACCAGTCTAGAGTATCTTTTGAAACGCATTTTTTCTCGCAGATTATCAGAGAAAGAAGCTCAAGACTTCTTCCTAGTTAAAGCGATCTTGACACCAGTATCCCTAATCTTCCATTCCCTTTCATAGGCTTCTTCAGGAAGCCTAAGTTGCTTCGGAGGTCCTATCTGGAAATCCCTCGCCCTGACCTCGGTCTTGATGTATTCTTTCATCTCCTCTAACGCCTTCATCGTTTCCTCTTTCTGGACTTCGACAAACAAACTTACAAACTCCTCCACCCTGAGGCCCATCTCCTTCCTCATCAATTGTGCGCGTCTGACGACCTCTTTGGCCAAGGATTCCACAAGTAGCTCCTTGGTCCTAGTAATATCCAGATAGATTTTTGCAGAGGAAGATTCAACGAACATTAAGTGTGCTGGGACCTCTTCTTTAAAGATCAGAGTGTCGGGCATTAGGCAAACGGAGGCGCCATTGCCAAGCTCAAGCCGATACTTGCCGTCTTTCAAGAGACTTTTCTGAACAAGCTGTCCTTCGACCTCGTTCAAACGCTTAGATATCTCAGGGGTTTTTTCCTTGAACTGGGGGCCAGCCTTCGCGTAGTCAAGCCCTACAACGATTTTGACATCTTCTGGCACCTCCCCAATCTTTAGCACCTTCAAGTCCTTTGAATTGGCTTGATCCAGAATCACATCTCTGAAAGTTTTCACGGCCCTCTGAGTTTCCTTATTCTTAGGTACTATGATAACAGACTGAATGGGCCATCTCAACTTCAATTGCGCTTTTTGACGAACATGAGAGATTGCTGAAAGCAGGTCTTTCACTGATTCCATTTGACTTTCCATGTCTTTGACAACCAAATCGGCCTCTAGCTTCGGCCACTTGCACATGTGCAGACTCTCAGGAGCCTTTGAGTCGATTTTTCTGACAAAATTTTGATACAGTTCCTCTGTGACGTAGGGCGCGAACGGCGCCAGAAGCCTAAGCAGTATTGAAAGCGTTTCGTAGAGCGTTGCGTAGGCGGCTAGTTTGTCCGGATCTTCCTTTTCCACCCACGTTCTCCTTCTCACGAGACGTATGTATAAGCGGCTTAGATCTTGCGTTATGAAGTCAAGAATCACCCTCACTGGTTGATGAAGATGGAGGTTCTCAAAGTTGCTACTAACCTCTCTTACGAGGGACTGAACCTTCGAGAGCATCCATCTGTCTTCAGGCCTCAAGTGTCTCCTCAATCTTTCATGTGCCCATCTACTAGGATCAAACTTGTCGAGATCCATATAGGTAGACGCAAACGAAAAGACGTTCCATAGGATCGATAGCCACCTTGCTATTTGATCAGCCTCGTCATAGTCGAAGGCCAAAGAGTCCCAAGGCGTAGACTTCCAGAGGAGATAGAGTCGAAGTGGATCTGCTCCAATCTTATCCATAGCGTCTAATCCCCACACTACATTTCCCTTGGACTTTGACATCTTTTGCCCATACTTGTCTAAGAGGAGGCCTTGACAAAGCACACTCTTGTACGAGGAGCGGTCGAAGAGCGCGACGCCCGTGAATATTAGAGAGTAGAACCATCCTCGTGTCTGATCGACCGCTTCGGTGATGAAGTCGTAGGGGTAAAGCCTCTTGAACAGTCTCTTGTTCTTGAGGTAGCCAAGCGGAGCCGTATGGGCTACTCCTGAGTCGAGCCAGCAGTCGAGAACGTACTCTGTGCGTCTCATGTCGCCGCCGCATCTTGGGCATCTGAGTACAATCTCGTCGATCCAGGGCCGATGTAACTTGACCTGTTTTAGCGGTGACTTGGCCAGAGATTTCAGTTCTTTTATTGTTCCTACGACTTGTCTGCTGCCGCAGTTCTGGCACAACCACACGTTGAGAGGAGAACCCCAGATTCTTGACCGCGAGATGCACCAATCTTCGGCGTTAAGCAACCAGTCTTCGAATCTACTGGACCCAGCCCACTCTGGAACCCAATTGATTCTCCTATTCTCTCTCAATATCTCGTCTTTTATGGGTGCGACTTTGAGAAACCATTGTTTATCTGCCCTATAGATAAGTGGCGTATCGCACCTCCAGCAGAAAGCGTACTCGTGCGTTATGATCCCAATCTTTAGAAGAAGGCCCTTCTGCTTGAGATCCTCTAATATTATAGGGTCTGCTTCTTTAACGTATTTTCCAGCGTATTTACCGCCTTCGTCTGTGAAATGGCCATATATGTCCACGGGACAAAAAACTGGCAGCCCATATTTTCTGCCTATTTCAAAGTCTTCAGGGCCGTGAGCTGGAGCTGTGTGGACGCAACCCGTTCCTTCTTCAAGTGTTACATGTTCACCGCAAACTATTGCGTGGTCGAATCTGCCTTTATGATCTTTATGCTGAGGCACCTCTTCCATCAACGGGTGAAGATATCGAAGACCTTCAAGGTCCTTTCCTTTGACTGTTTCAATTACCTCGTACTTATCTAATCCAAGCTCAGAGGCGACGTTTTTCAAAAGCTCGCTGGCGAGGATCCAATGCTCTTTTCCGACTTGCACTTTCACGTAGTCGTATTCCGGGTTAACGGAGACAGCTTCATCGCCCGGAAGCGTCCAAGGCGTCGTCGTCCATATCACGATGAACTCGTTTCTTCTATCTTCCATAGGAAACTTCACATAAAGAGATGGGTCTTTCGTGGTTGTGTATCCTTGTGCCACTTCATGGCTTGAAACCGGTGTCCCACACCTCGGACATACTGGAACTACTTTAAAGTCCTCTACCAATAGTCCTCTTTCATCTGCTTTCTTCAGCGTCCACCAAACGAATTCGATGTAGCTCTCGTGCCTAGTCTGGTACGCATTGTCGTAGTCAAGCCAGAGACCTAGCTTTTCGGAAGCTTTTCTCCAGTGGTCGATGTAAAAATCGACGAGCTGGTTGCATTGCGCCACAAAGTTCCTCAGGCCAACTCTCTCCTCGATCTCCTTTTTCGAGTTCAAGCCAAGCTTCTTCTCAACTTCCAATTCAACAGGAAGCCCTTGCGTGTCCCAACCCGCCTGTCGCCAAACGTTGTAGCCTTGCATCGTTTTGAACCTGAGAACTGCATCCTTCATTGTTCTTCCACGAGCGTGACCAACGTGCATGAAGCCATTTGCGGTCGGAGGACCTTCCAAAAATTTAAATAGAGGCTTCCTGCTCCTCATTTCTGCAACCTTTTGTGGGATCTTTTTTCGTTTCCAAAAAGATGCAACTCGCGCTTCAAGTTCAACCGGTTTATAGGTTCCGCTAGCTTTTTTCATCTCAGATCCCTATTCTGACGAAGGCGTACACAAAACCCTAACTATTGAGCAGAGTCTAAAAATAAAATTAGTGTTGCTTTAAGCTTATCGAATTTGAGGCTAAGGTTCTTTACTATGCTGCAATTATGTTTACAGAAGAGTAGATGGTGCGGATTATGGGTGAAGGACAATACAAGGCGGCTAAAGGATTAATAAAAGTGAAAGTGAATGTACGGCAAGGACTCATCGGAGGAATAGTCATCTCCGGAGATTTTTTCCTGTACCCTGAAGACAAACTTTGGGAGATGGAAAAGATGCTGATTGGAGTCGAAGCCGAGAGAGAGAAAGTGTTAGCCGCGGTCAGAAGGTTTTATGGAGAAAATAGGGTACTGTCTCCGGGAGTCGCCCCGGAGGATTTTGCAGAAGCCGTTATGAAAGCGGTTGAAAAGTAAACTGAAGAATATTTCAGGTTAGCCAGCAAGTGCTTAAGATCTGTAGGAACTGTTTAAGCTCTTATTCCAGTCAGCAAGCAGAGATTGTGCACTTCAACTTGCGTGTGCGACTTTATCTTGAGTAATTACTCTTAAATAGCTAATGTAATGTTTACTGCTGGATGTGGTTACAGTCTGCATGGACACAAAACAAACTTCGTTTGTCGCGATAATGAGTGCCTTGGGCACTTTGCTCTCCGGAATCTCATTACACGCTGCACCTATTCTGGGGGCGGTCTCAGGTCAAGCCGGAGCAGCACTGGACTTGTCCCATGTCGCAACCTTTGTAGCGGCTATTTCCGGCGGACCCTATGTGGGGGCAATGGTGGGGCTTCTAAGCGGCATTTACGCGGGTTATTACTTTGGCTATGTAATCGGTTCGCTTGGACTACTTTCTCTCGTAGGAGTCCCTTTTGGAAAAGCCTTGACAGGCTTCACGGCCGGCTTTCTCTATAAGAAACTGAGAATAAACAGGAGCTCGCGGTCTTCCATCTTAACCGTTCCCCTTATACTTGTGTCGTATATTCCAGAATGCATCTTTACTGTACTCTATTTTCTATATGTAGTCCTGTATTTCTATGGATACGCGATGAGTTTCATGATACCCATCGTTATTCCAAAGGCATGGATAGAAATAACAGTTATGAGCCTCCTTATGGGCGCACTTGTAGGAAACGTGGGCTTCAGAGAATTCATTCTCAGATTCTTTCCCCCTCAAAGATTGGAAAAAAAGACTTGACGGAGTGCAGCACAAGTTTATTTACCAAGCGACGATGACGATTGGTCGATGTCTGCTGTATTTTCCCAGAAGTAGTTATTTATCGAAAGGTTGCGTCCTCGTTAAACCCTGACACATAAACTTGGACTTGTGTCATCGAAAGGCTTATCGGGCTCAGCAGCAAGATTAGTCGGAGGGCTAAACATGTCCGAGGTTACAGTCGATGTCTCAGATCTCAAGTCGATCAAGGGTAAGAAACTTGAAGACTTGAAAGCGTTTCTGGAGGAAAAGTTAGAAGCAAGCGTTAGTGAAGAAGGAAACAAACTTGTTCTCGGCTTCGAAGAAGAAGCCGCAAAGAGAAGCCTTGTTAGAGGAGTCTTGAGGAGATTCCTACATAAGAGCGGGTTGAAGGACGATCTCAGAGTGATCTCTGGAGAAGACGGGACATTCGTCTACAAAAAAGTAAAGAAACGCCTAGAATGAAACAGTTCTCGCATATTTTCATGTCTTTTTGGACTTGCAGCAGAGTTCTAGTCCTGAGCTTTTGACATCTCTACAGCTCTTATACTTCTTCGATTCTGAAAATTGGCACTCGAAAGTTTTAAGTTTGATCTTAACAATAACGTTATGCCTAAAGGAGAATGAATATATGAGCGACAAGACGCTTGGAGCACTTATTTTTCTGGTGAGCTTGGTTGTTGCTGTAGCCTACGTTTATTGGTTGTTCTTCCCTCCACCTTCGGAATCTTTGAGGTGGCTCTTCTATGCGCCTATCGATAACTTACGTTGGGCTGTTATCCTGCCAGTTTTGGCTGGAGTAATGCTGATAGCCTTCATCGCTCTATGGATCGGATGGACGATGGCGACAACGCCACCGCCAACTATCATGGAAGAAGCCACGGAAGAAGAGAAG
>CAYZTF010000008.1:13300-18033 GCA_964481305.1 uncultured Candidatus Bathyarchaeia archaeon
GATGGCGACAACGCCACCGCCAACTATCATGGAAGAAGCCACGGAAGAAGAGAAGAAAGAGTAAATCCTCTCTAGCTCTCCCACTTTTTATTTATTGAACATTCATGTGTTCTGATCTTTGACCAAATCTTGAATTCTTTCCTTTAGCTTTTGGTTTGCTAGTCTTGCGTCGACTTTGCCACGGAGTTGCTTCATCAGAACTCCCATGAGCTGATTGATCGACGCTGGGCCGCTTTCGCGAATCAAAGCGATGTTTTCTTGAATTACGCGGTTGATTAAAGCCTCGAGCTTGTCTTCCGAAATGATTTGAAGCCCTAGGCTTTTGACGGCTTTGTCAACCGTTGAGTCTCTATGCTCAGCTAACCATGTGAAGACATCTGGTATGGCTTCCTTGGCTATAACCCCTTCATCGATTAGCTTGAACGTCATCTCAATGTTTTGGTCACTTATTCTGTCTATTTTCACGCCTTCTCTACGAAGGCCTGTCAGTGTCTCGGTGAGGGTTGCAACAATAAATGACTTTGAAACACTTGTCTTCTTGGCTATGTTCCCGAAGACATCAAAGTAGTCTGAGCTTAGTATCTGGGTCGCCATTTTTTCGTTTAGTCCGTACTCATATACAAGACGCTTGATCGCTACATCCGGCAACTCTGGCAGATTCAACTTAATCTGATCAATCCGCTCCTTCAGTATTGGAACCGGGGGAACATCGGTTTCGGGATACATCCTGGCGGCACCAGGTCGTGGCCTTGAGTAACGAGTTGAACCGTTAGGAGATGCGCCTCTGGTCTCACTTGGAACGCCGTCCAACGCCTTACGCGCTCTCTCTGCCACGGCGTTCAGCGCGTCGATGACTTTGCCTCGCTTGTCGGCGACGAACACTACGATGTCCATGTCTCCAGCGTGCGCGGCTGCCTTCAGGTTTGAGGCTTCACCTTCAGTTATACCATATCCCGGCAACTCGTCAGTGTGAAAGATTCCTCCAACACCACCCCAGAATTTGGCGTAGTCGGCCAATTCTGTTCCCAGCTTCACGTCAGGCTCAAGCTCAATTCTCATAAGGTCCCTAAACTTGGGCAGGGTAAGTGCAAGGACGACTCCCCCATTCTCGATGGCATTTTTGACGACCGAACATTTAGTTTCTCTGAAAACTCTGGACACATCGGCGAAAGTTCTCTTTACATCTTCCTTTTTCAGTTTTCTGCGGACTAATTCGTCTCGAACCTTAAGCAACTTCAATTGTCTTTCAACTTCATACTCCACGACGCTCGGCACTAGCTCAAGCTCTTGAACCCCTTTCACTTCTATTAGTGCACCGCCTCTAACAGATATGTTCAAGTCTTGTCGGATTGTTCCAAGGCCGCGCTTGACTTTTTTGGTCGCCCTAAGAATTCTACCCAATGCCAGAGCCACTTTTCCAGCCTCATCGGGGGTGTAGATCTCTGGAGCAGTGGCAATCTCTATCAACGGGATGCAAAGCCGATCCAGCCTATAGTTGATTGATAGGCCCTTTTCGCCAGTTTTTCTGGCAGCATCCTCCTCAAGGCATATAGTTTGTATAGAAATCTTTTTGCCGTTTATCGCCATTTCTCCGCCGAGGGCGATCACGCAGGTCCGCTGGAAGCCCGTTGTATTGGAGCCGTCGATTACGATTTTACGCATTACGTGGACTTCGTCAACAGTTCTAGCCTTGAGCATTTGCGCCACCGTTAGACAGATGTCTATTGCCTCCCAATCCAAGCCGTGTGGTGGCTCCTCATCCATTTCGACGAGGCAGGATGTCTCATCGTCTGCCTCGTAGACGAAGCCTCGCCCCCTCTTGTATTCGAATGCAGCGGCAGGATCTACTTCTCCCAGCTCGCTCTGCGTCGGTCTGAGCCTTCTGTAAAACTTCGCATTAGGGGTTAGAGTCGAAAGCCGGGATATGCATGGACAAAACAGCTTCTGGGCAGTGTCTAGTTGTTGATGAATCTCTAGTCCGACCTTTAGTCCTAACTTGGAAAAGTCAAGCGCCAATACTGAAGTCACCACCCTTCGTACAGTGTTCTCGACGAGAATTCGCCGACCATATTAGTTAGCAACAGCTTCCTTGCCTCTTCTACGTTGCTGGTCTGTGCGAGAACCCATGCTGTCTTTACTAGTGCGGTCTCAGGCAACATGTCTTCCAGAGGTACGACCCCTATTTTCTGCAGGTCTCTACCAACGTCATATACATTCATGTTCACGCGTCCCCAGAGGCACTGGGAGGTCATGCACACGATCACACCGTTTCTTATCGATTCTTTAATAGACGGAAGCAGATGCTTTCTGACATGCCCGAGACCTGTCCCTTCTAGTATTACTCCTTTGTAACCGTTGTTCAAATGCCACTCTATTAACTCTTGATCGAACAGTGGATGAAACTTTATTAGGGCAACCTTTTCGTTGAATCTCGGCTTTAACGCCAGTTTTCTTTCTGAATCTCTTCTTGCGTAGTTTTCAGTCAACATCGTGATCTTACCTGCTTCGATTCTTGCAAGGGGGCAGACGTTTATGGACCTGAAAGCATCCCTTCTACTTGTATGACATTTTCTTACCTTCGTTCCACGATGCAGTAAGGTCGCTGTGTCTGATGGCGACTCATGCATACCTATGACAACTTCGGCTAGAGGCGCATTTCCGGCAGCGACCACCGCGTTAATCAGGTTCATGGCGGCATCGGAGCTAGGCCGGTCTGAGGATCTCTGCGAGCCGACGAGTACCACCGGAACAGGTAGGTTTTGAAGTGCAAAGCTCAAAGCGGCGGAGGTGTAAGCCATTGTGTCGGTTCCATGACATATGACGACGCCGTTCACGCCTCCTCTAATGTAGCTTGCCGTCGTTTCAGCCATTTTCGTCCAATGTTTAGCTTGAATGTTCTCACTATACAAGCTGAACAAGACTTCAGCGCGAACCTTCGCTATTTCTGATAGTTCTGGGACGACGCTGTAGAGATCGCTTGCCGAGATAGCGGGGTGGACGGCGCCGGTACGGTAGTCGACTCTACTTGCGATGGTTCCGCCAGTGCTGATGACCGCGACTTCAGGTAAGCCCGGCCTTTCCTTAGGCAGGGGCGGCGGTACAAAAGCAGGTACGGTGCCGACCCCCACCCTCTCAATTTTGATGTTTGGGGATGTTCGGATGCCGACGTTGTATCCATTTTTTAGCTTGATCACGATATGCTTGTCATCGGCCAACTCGTATCGCGGCATCAATGTGCCTTCAAATACGTCGCCGTCAGTCGCGATCTTAATGACGTCGCCGATCTCTACGCCGAATTTCTTTAAGGCCTGAAAGGCTTCTCCGCGATACCCTGTTAAATCATCCATAAAGCTATTCACCCTGATCGTATGAAGAAGATTGAACGTCTTAGCTACATCGTAATACTAAGCTGCAGGAGACCTTTTTAATATATTAGGCGCCTGCGAAGACGGGTTCTTAGGCCTTCGACATGCCCTAGAAGCTATTCGCTTTTTTTTAGTACGTAATTAATTCTTGAGATGCTTCGAGACATATGGGCCATCGTGATCGTAGCCGAACCCCTTGTAGTATTGCTTTGTTCCGAGGGCGCTTGTGATCACGATCTTTTCCCTGCCAAGCTCTTCTAACGACGTTTTCTCTGCTTCGGAGAGTAGCAGTGACCCGTACCCCTTGTGTTGCCATGCCTCCGCAAAATGTTTTCCAACAGGAACAAGATCGCCATACACGTGAAGTTCCCGAACAACGGACGTATCTGGACCTATCTCTGGTCTATGCGCCTCTTTCGAGGGGGCCCTCAGCCTTAAGTAGCCTATTAGAACGTCATTCAGCTGGTCTTCGATAGAGATGAAGAACTCTTTTCCATCTGAGGCTTCGTATTCAAGCTTTGAAACCTGGATTCTCTCTAGGTCTGGACCAATACTGTCCTTCATAATGCGATGTCCAACTTCTCTGCATCTGATGCATCTACAGGTCAAACCCTCGTCTCTCAGTTTCTCTAGGACAAGTTCTCTAAGGTTGCTCTTCTTGACACCGGCCATGATCAATCCGGCTGGGATGTCTCTTTGCGTACGCATCACCCTGACCCAAGGCGGAATCATTTTCTTCGCCTGTGCGATCAGCTCGGCTGCTTCCTCAGTCGTGTACGGCTCGTACTTGCCTTCTAGCCACCAGTCGTAGACTTTGGTTCCCTTAATCACTAGGCAAGGGTAGATCTTGATCATGTCCGGTTTAAAGCCTGGGTCTTCGAAGATTCTTCGAAATGCGTCAAGATCTTTCTCAAAGTTTGAACCAGGCAGTCCAGGCATCATGTGGTAACAGACCTTTAGGCCAGCATCTTTCAAGACGCGAGTGGCTTCAACAACGTCTTCTACGCGGTGGCCGCGGTTAACGAGTTGGTAGATATCGTCGAAGACTGTCTGGACCCCTAATTCGACCCTTGTGACGCCCATCGCTAACATGTGATTTATGTCTTCTTCATTAGATCTGTCAGGACGGGTCTCAACCGTTATACCGACGTTTCTGATGAGACTGGACTCCGCGTTCGTCTTTGCTTCGTCTAGGGATTTTGAATGAATAAGAGTCATCGCATCCAGGCATCGTTTAACAAAGTGCTCTTGATAGCTAAGAGGCGTAGCAGGGAACGTGCCTCCCATAATGATTAGCTCAATTTTGTCGACTATGTGGCCGATGGCCTCCAACTGCTCGATGCGGCTTCTTACCTGAGCGTAGGGGTC
>CAYZTF010000009.1:0-16562 GCA_964481305.1 uncultured Candidatus Bathyarchaeia archaeon
TCTGCCCACTTGCCTTATCGGATCCAGTCTGTCCAGCCCGTGTCGCCTTTATAAACGAGTGGCCTACAACGATTTAATAAGTTAGGTTGGTGGTTGACGATGGGTAAGGTATCGAAGGGCGTGACCTGCAGCGTATCCGGCTGCAAAAAAGCTGCTGTCCGATCGATCTCCGCTGACAAGGCTCATGCCGCCGAGCTAAACGTCGGTGGCGTTAGGAGAGCCTACATCTGCGATGAACATTACAAGGAATTGAAGAAGAAGTTGAAAAAGGACAGAACGGTTGAGAAGTGGCGGTGGGGCATTTCCTAGACTAATTTTAAATATCGATCCCAAAAATCTGGAAGTTTGAAAGAATGTCGCCATGTCTCGCACACGGTTCTAAGGCAGAACGTTCTCTTCCATTTCAAAGAGACAAGTACCGACAATTCTAAACATATTCAAAGAATTATTCGTCAAGGTGTCAAGAATGAGGGTCCTTCTGATACATGCTGACCACTTCGAATACGAAACAAAAGAGAAGGCGATCAAGAACCCTGAAGATGTTTCCATCGATAAGAGAAAAGGCTCCATGGACGAAGTTCTCGTCGCATTTTGTACGGTTGAAAAAGTTGACGAGAAGAACCCCGAGGATATTTCGCAAAAAGCTTCGGATTCGATCGACGAAGTTGCCAAGCAGGTGAAGGCAAAGAACATCATGATATATCCCTATGCGCATCTCTCATCTGAGCTGGGGTCAAGAGACAAGGCCATACCGTTGTTGAAGGGCATTGAAACTAATCTAAGAAGCAGGGGATACAACGTTGCGCGAAGTCCCTTTGGTTGGTACAAGTCTTTCGAGATCAAATGCAAAGGACACCCTCTATCCGAACTTTCGAGATCTTTGGTGCCAACCGAAGTTTCAGGAAAAGTTGTGGAGGAAAGGGTGAAAGAACAGCCTAGTGAGTTTATTGTGCTCGAGCCAGATGGAAAAAGTCATCCTTTAGACATAGAGAATATAGGCAGCTGCAAGGTTCTAGATGGTTATCCTTTGCTGAAGCAATTCGTCGTCAGCGAGACGGTTGGAGAAGCTTCGCGTGAGCCTCCTCCTCATATTAAGCTGATGCAGCGGCTTGAACTCGTTGGCTATGAGCCCGCTTCTGACATAGGGCACTTCAGATTCTATCCCAAAGGTGCCTTGATGAAGAGGCTCCTCGAAGACTTTGGAAAGGATATCGCTGTTAAACGTCTGCGTGCCATGATGATTGACACGCCTCTCATTTATCGGCTCGATCAGCCAGACATTGCTGGCCAAGCCTCCAGCTTCAGAGAGCGCGACTACCGCTTCGAGGTTGAGGGCAAAGGGCTCCTCCTTAGATTTGCAGGAGACTTCGGCTTATTCAGGATGATGAAAGACGTGACCATGAGTTACAAGCAGCTCCCGGTTCGTATTTACGAGTTGTCGCCTTCCTTCAGATTGGAACAGAGCGGAGAATGCGTGGGCCTCAAAAGGCTACGCGCTTTCACTATGCCCGACATTCATTGCTTCTGCCGAGATCTAGAACAAGGTATGAATGAGTATAAGGAACTGCTCAAGAACTACACGGAATTGATATCATCCATGAAGATCGATTTTGTCCTAGCGTTCAGAGTGGTCAAAGAGTTTTATCTGGAAAACAAGGAATGGTTTGTCGAACTGCTCAACATCGTGAATAAGCCGGCTTTGATTGAACTGCTGCCCGAGATGAAGCATTACTGGATCGTGAAGCACGAATTCCAGTTTATTGATTCTGTCGGCGGCAGCGCTCAGTTGAGCACCATACAATTGGATGTGGAGGACTCTAAAAGATACGGAATCTTCTACGCCGATGCGGACGGAGAGAAGAAAGGTTGCATAATTCTGCACAGCTCCATCGGATCCATCGAACGGTGGATTTACGCTCTACTCGAGCAGGCCGAAAAGATGAAGAGAAGAGAAGAACCTCCCATGTTCCCCGTATGGTTAAGTCCGACTCAGGTTCGCATAATTCCGGTTTCGAAGGACTATCTGGATTTTGCAAAGAAAACCGCTGAAGAGATCGAGATTCGAGGAATAAGAGTAGATGTTGATGATAGGGAGCAGACAGTTTCTAGTAGAATTAGAGAAGCGGAGGTTGAGTGGGTTCCCTACGTTGTGGTCGTTGGAGAGAAAGAGCAGAAGAAAGGAGAGGTCTCTGTTAGGATTCGTGAAAAAAGAGAAGGAATGACTATGACGGTCGAAGACTTAATTGGCGTAGTGGAGGAGAAGATCGGCGATAGGCCTCGACTTCCATTGAACTTTCCTAGACTTCTATCGATGAGACCAAAATTCGTGTAACTCGGTGCTCAAAAAAGTTAAGGGGGAGCGCGCTTATCTTCGCGATCTTCGATAGCCGCCCCTTCTTCTATCCTCATATCCTTGGTTTCTGTACAGCGGGCGGAAGGTCGGGTACCGTCTTTCCTGTTCATATTGTTTATCGGACAGATTGTTCCCCGTGTTAACCTCTGCGATCGGAGAATCTTCGACTACTTCAAACTCACCATATCTGCCAAGATTCAGTCGCATAGAACCCTTGAATAGGTTTACATATGCATTCCTAATTCGGAGAGTGACTGCTTCGTTTATCTTGTCGATGCTTTCATCCCAAAGCGTCAAATATATGGAGGCTGTTTCGTCTCCGACTAGGGCGTCAGTAACCCGATGGGTTGAGCCGTCTCTTCTCGATAGGACTTCTCTTGTCTCGCTCTTGGAGGCGACCTTCACAATCGTGTTCACGCCTCGTGATTCAGGTTTCAGTTGATCTACCTTTATGAACTCTTCGGCTTCTGGCACTTCTGCTGACATTTTACAACACTCGTTTGGTGGTGAACTGGTGTTCTGCTGTGTTCTTAAAGGTTACGTTTGCTTTTTTCACGTGGAGCTGTCGAGACGTTTCTTCATGTTTTCTAAGTATTGTTCGCCTTCGAAGATCCACCCTTTCCTCTCAGAGTACAGCTCCGTTGGCAACCATCTCAAAGACCTTCTTCTGCTCACCCATTTTCCAACCATATGAAGCCAGCATTTTTTGGCGACACCGGTCTGGATTATGTACGAGTCGATGATGTGGAAGAGCTGTTCGATGTCTCCTGTCGGCACAAAGATCATAGAGATCAATCCTTCCAAGTTGCCTGTGACTGCTACGCCCTGCCACAAAGGCAGCTCATTCAAGGCTACAGCGAGGGCTTTGGTTGTGTCTTCATCGCAGTCAATCGCGACTAACGCCACCTCGTCCAAGCCTATTCTATAAGATCCCATTATTGGTTGAATGATGCCTTGATTCATCATTCTATTTGTCTTTTGACCGACGTAGACGCCTGTGATTCCCAGATTTCTGCCGATTTCCGTGTAGGATGAACGCGCGTCAAGTATGAGCTGGTTTACGATCTGCAGGTCTAACCTGTCTAGTCTAGCTTGTAGTTTAGTTTCTTTCTTTTTCTTCGTTGCCTCATACAATGCGTAATACCAGCCTTTTTCGAACAGAAACTCTTTGACCCATAGTCCCCATTCATCCCAATGGACGTTCCAGCCACTCTTGTTCGTATCATAGTATCGGAAGTTAATGTTGTAATACTGGTCTTTCGCCTCACATAGGGCGTGGTTCTCAACGAGGTATCTTCTTCTCAATTGGTTCAAATATTGCTGCAAATAATCTTCCG
Source organism: uncultured Candidatus Bathyarchaeia archaeon (assembly GCA_964481305.1). Taxonomy (GTDB): domain Archaea; phylum Thermoproteota; class Bathyarchaeia; order RBG-16-48-13; family JAGMEO01; genus CAYZTF01. The sequence continues at coordinate 3,691 of CAYZTF010000009.1, forward strand.
CAGCGGGTGGTAAGTCAAACTGTATGCACAGATTCATGGGCCCGAAGGTCTTGTGAATCTTCGTACAATATGGTATTTCCCAGAAGAGGTCTGCCACCAGCTTCTCTTTTCCGGGTATTACCTTAAGCAATAAGCGGTATTCGGATAAGCCGATTCTGTTGACGTCAACTAGTACGCTGAACCATAGATTTGTCTTTCTATTCAATTCATCGATCATCCTTCTTGTGGTTGGCATGGTGAACCCGATCTTTTGCGATATGGTTGTCAATGAGGCCCTTGGGTCGGAGGCAAGCGTTTCCAAAATCTTCAGTTCGACATCGTTGAGTTCAACTTTCCTAGGTTTTAGCGCAAGCGCATCTAAGATCGTTTGATACTCTACTTCATCGATGTATGGACGAAACCTGCTGACGCTGTTGATACGCGAAAAAACCTCCTTCAAGAATTCTGCGCCCACGATGCTCTCTCGTTGGGCATAGTATCCGATACCATCGAACTCTTTTGATTCCTTCCTTAAACCATGCCTAGCAAAAATCCAGAAATCTCCTGCGAAGTCGTCTTCAAGGATCTTGTATGCACAATAATCCGACTGCTCGTAAATCCACTCTATCCTGTCCAGCGAACTGTGTTGGAAGAGGTGGGCTACCTCCCGGGCAATCAACCCTTTCCTCAAAGTGTCAAAGCATAGATAGAAAGGCTGTATGTTTAGGACATTTATTATCGGATAGAACACCGTTCCCCAGAATTTGGTTCCTTCATTCTCGAGATACCACGGATCGAAGAATGAGACGACCTGAAGGTCTTCGGCGCCTTTCCCTACGCTTCCTCTAGCGAATCCTGTGAGTTCCTCCATAGCCTTTACGTATTCTAAGTATTCGCCTTGAGCTTCGTCGAGCTTCCTCGGCAGCTCACTTTCCAGATTCCATTTTCGATCTAGTAGCGCCTTTACTTGATTCATAAATTGGTTGAAGGCTTCAGCCTCAAAACCGGCTAAACCGCTTTTGGTGAGGCCCCAAGATTCTTTGTGAAGAACTTCGGAAAGGTTTGCGAGATTGATTAAGAATTTTCTTCTAGCGGCTAGATTCTTGAATTTTGATATAGAGTTTTTGAAATAGATCGACATAGCTTTTGCAAGTAGGCATCTGCCATAATCGATAGAAGCTTTCTTTACGCTTTCATTGCGGGCCATTGCTGGTATTAGTGAATGGCTGATTTTCGCGTAGTCTTTTGGCTCGTGGAACCCTCTGCACAGGAGGAACGTTACCTCGTTCTTTTGCCCTTCGTCTATCGGCACCGTATTAGCCACGCTTTTCATAAGGGCTGAGAACTTGATTATTCCCATAGGGAATTGTCTGAAGTCGTTTTCCCAAGTTTCCCTAAGCATCGCAGTCTCAGAGGGTTTCATTGTACTCAATTCGAAGGCCATGACACTTTTATATTTTTCATTTTCACTTGTCAAATCACAATATGTCAAAACTGCGCATGCGGAAATCTCCGTCGAAATAAGTCTCTACTGCAAATGATTCTCGGAAATCTCTGCAATTTTCATTTGAATCGATCAGATAGTCAAGCTTTCAATATTTTTCCGCGAAATAAACCTAGTTTTCGGGATATTTTTTTGTTAAACCAAGTCTTATTACCACATTCCGTCGGACCATAGGTCGGTGAGAAAAATGCCAATTGGCCCAGGTGACCCAAGACCTTTCTAAGATGAGGGAAAGACATGGCGAAGACACTCTCATTGAGCGATGAAAACTACTCTACTAGAATGTTGAGCGTCAGCAGGCTACTGAAGGCTGCGTCGAAAGAAGTTCTGTACCAAGCCGGTGAGAACTTAGCCTCTGAGGAATTCCAAGGATCCGTTGCCAAAGACCTGAATGGAGCCTTGTCTCTGATTGCGGAGTTCTACACACAGCAAGGACTTGGAAGACTTGTGATGAACGGAGCTGAGACGGGGTTCCTGTTAGTTAGGAACTACGATTGCGCTACCTGTAGTGTGGCTGAAAACGATGGACAGACATACTGCTGGATCGACGCAGGCTTTATCGCGGGCGCACTGAGAAAAATGCTCGGTACCGACTTTGTGGTCATTGAGACAAAGTGTCGCGGCACAGGCTCTGAGTACTGCGAATTCCTAATAGCAAAGAGTCGAACGCCGAAAAGAGGATAAACCCTCATTTCCCCTTTTTTTATTTTCAGTTCTCCAGCTTAGGCGTATTGCTTTTGGCTAGAAGAGTTCATCGCCCCTTAGTCTCTGAAGGGTCTTCGACTTCATTCTTATAGGTATCTTCTCTTCCTCCATCCTTTCCTCTTCAGTAGTCTTCCTCTTAACCGTTAAACCGCATACGCCGTTCGCTAGAAGGCGTCCTCTGATGCAGATCACATAGTTGCATGTAGTTCCGGCACAGACATCGTCAGCCCATCGGCAGTAAAGTCTAGAACCTTCTCTAACTAGGGCACGTTGTCCGCATCTAAAAAACTCACATTCAGGAAAACAGCGTTTTTCTGAACTGGACAAAATTAATCTCACGCTATCCCGAATCGGGGTCGTTCAAAAACCATAGGTCTGCTGGTGTTTCGATTCAAGGACTGCACTCTATTTGGCTTTTTTCCCTTTTTTAACTTTTCGATTGTTGATTGCGCTGTTAGTTCAAACAATCAATGCGTGTTTTCGGCTCAATAAGGGGGCGTTATTTCTGGTTCTCTGAGGGTATGGGTCCTATGTCGTTATTAGCAGGCTTAGTATGGAGCCGATGATATCTCTTGCCTTTCTCAATGATGTGTCTCGGGTTGGTGCCTCCGTTATTATTGAGCACATAGGTTCGCCCTTTTCCACAATGACTCCGGGCAGAGGAATGTCTCTAGTCTCTTCAAACGTCCTCAAATCAGGCACTATGCAGCGGTTTGGGGCGTAAAGTATCAAGCGGGTAGCGAATTTACGAACGACTCCTGAAGGTTTAGGAAGACTGCGCTCTGTACAGGCGAGGACATGAGCCTCCACCACACTTAAGCCCATTACTCTTTCGACGCATTCTAAAGTCCCTTGGAGTCGCGGGTTTACCTCGACGATCTTTGGAATGCCTTCCTTAGTTATCACAAGGTCGACGCCATTGGATCCGATTAGGTGGAAGCTTTGAACAACCTTCTCAGAGACTTCTCTGCACCTCCTCACGATGTCTTCAGATGCTGAGAGGGGAACGATGTTCCCGTGGTATCCAAAGGAGTGAACTTTCATCGCTCTCTGAAGCCCTAGGAGCTGCTCGTTGATCGTCAACGTCATGACGCTATTCTTTATTGAGATGAGCGACGCGCTCGCGGGCGTTCCTTCAACGTATTCTTGGATCAGAATACTTTTGCGTCGTTTCGCAGCATTCCTCAATAGATCTTGGAGTTCTTTCGGCGAATCTGCCTTACCTATTCCTGTTCCGCCAAAGCCTGTGAGCGGCTTATAGACGATGGGGTAACCTATGTCTTGGGCTATGGTCTTTGCCTCATCTAGGCTGTGGGCGACGCGGCTTTCAGGATGCGGCAGGTTCAGGCGTTTCAGCTCCTTGAAGAAAGCCGTCTTCTTCCGCACCTTTCCGATAGCGTCGGGCGTGTTTCCGATGATGGGAACGAGATCATTGATCTCTTTCAAGGTGTCAGCGGCGTCCTCGAGGCCTGAGGCCAGTATAGCTCCTTCGATTGCGTGTCTTCCTAGAATGGTCTTAACCATTTTGAGTATGGTTGACGGTATGTAGTCTGCGGCGAAGTGCCCGCATGAACTTCCCCTTCTCTGCCTTACTGCGGATAGGCTTTCTTTGCAAGCGGCTTTTAGATCCTGATCCCCGAAGTGGTCGGCGGCGTAGACTTTGTAGCCCGCTTTCTTAGCTGAGACAGCTATTTGGGATGCATCGACGCCGACGACGAGGAGACTGCGTACTCTCATGATGTGCCTCCTCATACTATGTCGTAATTGCGTTTAATAGTTTGGTGCGTCGGGGTTGATCTCCCGTGTTTTGTATGTTTTTGGTGTCCAGAATTGTTTTATTCAGCCTTATTATTTATTGAAGAACAAGTAGGCTTGGTAATCGCATTGTTGGTGGATCTGGCTCTAAAGAACGCCAAGATCGCGTTGGGAAAGGGTCTCATCGAAGGTGGGATCGCGGTTGAGGACGGGAAGATCTGTGCTGTTGCAAAGACCGTAAACCTGCCAAAGGCTTCAACGGTGATAGATGTCCGGGGAAACGTTGTTTTCCCTGGTTTCATCGATGCGCACGTTCATCTGCGAGACCTTGAGCTAGCTTACAAGGAGGACTTCTATACAGGTACCTGTGCGGCGGTTGCCGGCGGCTTCACGACAGTCTTGGACATGCCCAATACAAGGCCTCCGACGGACAGCGTCGCGCGTCTGAGGGAGAAGGTGGCGGTCGCAAGAAGCAAGGTGATTGCTAATACGGGGTTCTATGCAGGCTTGCCGCCAAAGATGGAGGAGGTCGAAGGGCTGGGAAACGAAGGAGCGTTCGGCTTAAAGATCTATCCGTCTCAATGTACGGGCGAAGTGGATTTCGAAGACGATGGATCGCTTCTTAAAGCCTTTAAAACGATCGGGCAGGCGGGCCTGATCGTTGCGGTTCACGCCGAAAGCCCGTCAATAATAGCGAGTAATGAAAGGAGGCTTAGAGCCTCGGGTGAAGATTCGTTGAGGGTTCGTCTTGAAGCTCATCCGCCTGAAGCCGAGATCGATGCTGTTGGAAGGGTGTGCCGTATCGCGGAGGGGAGAAGTGTTGGGGTGCACCTTTGCCATGTCAGTTTGGCTGAGTCCTTGTTCTTAGTTAGGGAGGCTAAGAGGAAGGGGGTAAGGGTTACGTGTGAGGCTACGCCGCACCATCTTTTTTTGACGGAAGATTTTTGTGTGGGGAGGGGTGTGGGGGTGGTGAATCCTCCTTTGAGGGGTAGTGGGGATGCTGCGGGGTTGTGGGATGGTGTTGTTGGTGGTTTGGTCGATGTGGTTGCGAGTGATCATGCGCCGCATGGTTTGGAGGAGAAGAGGGTGGATGACGTTTGGCGCATTGCGCCGGGGTTTCCTGGCCTTGAGACGACGCTTCCGTTGCTTTTGACTAGGGTTAATGAGGGGGGTTTGTCGTTGGTTCGTTTGGTCGAGGTCTTGGCAGGCAGGCCGGCGGCGATTTTCAGTATTAGGGGTAAGGGTCGTCTTGAGGTTGGTTGTGACGCGGATCTTACGGTGGTTGATATGAAGGCGAGGTTTAGGATAGACGCTTCTAGGTTCTATTCTAAGGCGAAGTATTCGCCTTTTGACGGTTGGGAGGTGGTGGGGAAGCCGGTGAAGGTTTTCGTCGATGGGAAACTGGCGATGGATGATGGTGAAGTGGTGGCGCGTCCCGGGAGCGGACGTGTTCTGCGCGCCCAGTATTCATGACCGTTAGGCGGGTTGCTGTGGGATGAGGTTTGTTTCGGACGGGATGCTGGGGCGGTTGACGCGTTGGCTTCGTCTGCTTGGATACGATGTAACCTATTTGAACGACTTCTCAGACGCCAGGATATTGGAGATTGCAGAAGAAGAGGGTAGGATCTTGTTGACGAATGATGTCGCGTTGTACCGGTCGGCTAGGAGAAGGGGCGTGGAGGCTTATCTGGTTGAGGGTGAGAACGAGCCGGAGAGACTGGCTAACATGGCTAGGCGGCTTGGTATCGTGCTTGACGTTGACACCACGGTTTCACGCTGCCCAGCATGCAACTCGACGATAGAGATGATTGAGAAGTCGGAGGTTGAGGGGAAGGTGCCCCCGAACACCCTTAAGATGTATGACGAGTTCTGGGTCTGCCGGGGATGCGGTAAGATCTATTGGCAGGGCGGACACTGGAAGAAGATAGAGGAGGCTTTGGCAGAGGCCAGAGTGAAGCTGGAGGAGAAAAAACCATAATATAGCCTGTTACATACATTTCTGCGAGAAGGCGTCGGGTCTGCCATTCAAACTTACGCTGCAAGAGGGCGAGTTCCTGGTTAAGCTGGCTAGAAGAGCGATATCTGAGTATCTCAGAACCGGGAAGAAGATCCCATCACCGGAAGATGCACCTGAGAAATTTGGGCAGAAGTGCGGGGTCTTCGTCACCCTGAACAGTCTAAAAACTGGTACGCCGGAGCTAAGGGGCTGTATAGGATATCCTCAGCCGGTCTTGCCTCTTGCCGAAGCGGTTATAGATTCCGCTATCAACGCGGCCACGGCCGACCCGAGGTTCCCACCAGTCACGATGGACGAACTTGGCAACATGACTATCGAAGTAAGCGTGCTTACGTCGCCTGAGCCTCTGAAACTGGAGAATCCTAAGGACGCGCCGAATCACATTGAGATCGGTAACGACGGGCTGATAGTCGAGAGAGGCGCCTTCAAGGGTCTGCTTCTTCCGCAGGTTCCTGTTGAATGGCAATGGGACGAAGAAGAGTTTCTGTGTCACTGTTGCATAAAGGCGGGGTTGCCACCCGACACATGGCTCTTGAAGGGGACAACGATATACAAATTCCAGGCTATAGTGTTCAGCGAAGTAAAGCCGGAAGGCGAAGTAGTGCTCAGAAAGCTTAAGGAGCGTTAGGTTAGGTGCGCGTCTACTTTGGCGTCTGTGGCATTGGGCTTGGACACATCGGCAGAAGCGCTACCATAGCCAAAAGGCTTCGTGGTATGGGCAACGAAGTACTCTGCTCCACATATCTCGACGCAATCGATTATGCAAAGCAAGAGGGTCTTCCACTCGTTGAAGCCCCACCCATGAGGTACGCGATCAAGCCTGATGGAAGCGTTGACTTCAGGAAGACGAGCGCGTATCCGGGTGCCCTGTCCTTAGCGATCTTCCTCAACCAGACTATAGCGGAGATGCGTTACATGAGGGCATTCAGGCCGGATGTTGTGGTCTCGGACTCAAGGGGCTCCTCGATAGTAGCGGCGAAGATTCTTAGGATTCCAGAGGTTACGTTGCTGAATCAGTATAGGGTTACTATCCCGAGGACCGAGCATTTCCTCAGACTCGCAAGGATAGGAGACGCCTATATTCTCGGCATAGTGGGAGGATTGTGGGCCGCGGGTGAGAAGGTGCTTATTCCAGATTTTCCGATGCCGTTCACGATCTCTGCAGACAACCTAGGGCTCCCGCCTATAATGGAGAAGAAGGTGACGTTCATCGGGCCAGTGATGGATGTTAGGCCGGAAGACTTACCGAGCAAGGAGATTATCAGAAAGAATCTGGGTTTAGATGATAGGCCATTGATTTTTGCGCCGATCAGCGGATCGGCGAAGGAGAAGGCGTACTTCCTCGGAAGCCTGAGAAGAGCACTGAAGCGATTTCCAGATAAGTATCAGATCGTAATGTCGTTGGGTGATCCCGGCTCATCTACGGAGCCGGTGAGAGAAGGCAACGCCTCTATCCATTCTTGGTTGCCTAATCGCTTCGAGTTTCTGAAGGCGAGCGACTTGGTCATCGCGAGACCCGGCCACGGAACGATTACGCAGTCCATTTGTTACGGCAAGCCTCTGATACTGGTTCCGACGCCGAACCATACCGAGCAGAGGAACAACGCAAGAAGGGCCGAGAAACTGGGAATAGCACAAATTGTACATCAGGAGAAGCTTTCGTATAGAAGCCTACTAACCTGCGCTGAGGAAGCCTTAACGTCGGATCATTTCGTTGAGAATGCGGAGCATTTGCGGGATGAGGTTTCAGAGTACGATGGGATTGAAGCCGCAACCAAGATCATAACCTTCGTTGCGGAGAACCAATTAAAATGAAAGCTTTGCCATGCTATTAAGAATGTCCGACAAGGCCTCTTCGATGTGCAGCTTCTTCTCGTACCTTCTTGCCTCTTCCAGCTTCGCCATGGTTGTGGGTTTCTGGGGAACAGAACTGCAGCCATGAACAGGTTTTATCGATAAGTCGTACGTCCCAATCTTCTTAGCGATGTCAATCGTCTCCTGCTTCTCGAAACCGATGAGTGGACGGTAGATCGGGAAAGTAGAGGCCTCATCCAGAACCATGAGGTTCGCCAAGGTTTGCGAAGCCACCTGCCCTAGATTTTCCCCGGTTACGATGCCCAACGCACCTTCAGAATGGGCTAAGTGGCAAGCAGCGCGATACATCATCCGCTTGCAGAGGACGCATGTCAGCTTGCTCGGCGCTCCTTCAACGATCCGCTTCATCAAATCACCGACGGAAGCAACATACATTGGGAAATCGCTCAAGGGGACGTATTCCCTGATATTCCTTGCGACCTCTAGGGCCCTTTCAAGATAATCATTTCCGACGTAAGGCTTCTGGTCAAGGAACAAAGGCACAACGGAAGCGCCTCGCTTCATCATCAGCCAAGTGGCCACAGGACTGTCGATGCCTCCAGAGAAGAGACTGATCAGTTTACCTTGGGAACCATAGGGGAAGCCATTTGGGCCGTTCAAAATTTGAGTGTAAACGTAGGCTGCCTCGTTTCGGACTTCGACGTGTATTGTCTTTTCCGGTTTACTGAGGTTAACGCGAACATTCTTATCGGACAAACGTCGAAGGATTTCTTCGCCAAGCTTGTTTTCAATGTCCTTGCTGGTGTATGGGTGTTTGCCGATTCTTCTAGCTTTGACGGCGAAGGACTGGTCTTGCCCAATGACTTGCGAGGCTAAGTCGGCGGCGGTCTCGATCACGTCGTCCAATTGGGAGGAGGTCTCTATTGAAGTCATTGCAGAGGCGACGCCGAAGACCCTTGAGACGATGTCAGCAGTCTTGACGGGATCCGCATTCCTTATGATTATTCTTCCTTGGGTTCTGTCGAACTGTGCCTCGTTTATACCTTGTCGAAGTAGCATGTTTTTGATGTGATCGGCTAGTTGGATCTCCATGTTTCTTCGGACGGGTTTGCTTTTCAAAGCAATCTCGTTGTAGGCCACAAGCACCGCGTTTTTATTCATTGGAGCAGTTTCCCCTCTCTAGATGGGCTTTCTGCAATGAGATTTTCAGTTCCATATATTGGAGAACTATTAATAGATTACGGTTTTCTATACCCCTTCCTACTTCAAGACAGCTAGATTGCTTTCTGGTAATTTTCGTCTGTCTGAATGTGTCACAGCTTCTATATCGCATATTCTTAAGAGTTTACCGTGTACCGATGGTCAACAATCAGGACAATGGATTGAGTTGTAAGTAATCCTGTGAAAACTTTTCAATTCGCCTGTGACGCTTCTTCGAGTCCTTTCTCTTCTCTGAATTGCATCCGGTAGAATGAGCTGTATATTCCGCCTTTTTTCATGAGTTCCGCGTGTGTGCCCCTTTCCACTATTCTTCCATCGTCAAGAACAACTATCTCATCGCAAAGTCTTATCGTTGAAAGTCTATGAGCTATTATTATAGCCAGTCTGTTTTCAAGGAGCTTCTTCAAAGCGTTTTGTATAACAAGTTCGGTATATGGATCAATGCTTGAAGTGGCCTCGTCTAGAACTAGGAGTTTAGGGTTCATCAGGAGCGTCCTTGCGAAGCTTATGAGCTGCCTTTGCCCTATCGAGATGTTTGAGGAACTCTCTTGGATGACATAGTCATATCCTCCTGGAAGCTTCATTATGAATTCGTGCGCGCCCACGGTCTTTGCTGCTTCGATAACTTCCTCTTCAGACGCCTCGGGCATTCCAAACCTTATGTTATCTTTCACACTCATCGCGAAGAGGAAGGAGTCCTGAAGAACGATGCTCATCTGCCTGCGGAGAGACGCTATTTTGATGTCTCTAACATCATAGCCGTTGACGATTATCCTTCCGTCGAGAGGATCGTAGAATCGCGCCAGAAGGTTAATTATCGTACTCTTGCCGGCCCCAGTAGGTCCGACTATAGCCAGTTTCTTTGATCCCTCAAGGTCGAAGTTCACATCTTCAATTACTGGAATCTTGCGATCGTACCCGAAGACGACATTTCTAAACTTCACATCCTCGATCGTCTTGATCTCCACAGCTCTGTCTGTTGATGGCTCTTTCACCTCAACGCCTGTGTCTATAAGATCGAACATTCTTTCGAGAGCGGCCATTGCTGACTGGTACTGATCATACGCTGTCAGAAGTTCCGTGAGTGGCCGGAAGAAGGCCCACTGATATTCTATAAATGCCAGGAGCATCCCAACCGAGATCTGTCCATTTACAACCATCAGAGCGCCGAACCAGAGCAGCAGGGATGTTCCGATTATTCTAATGTATTGGACGATTGGAGCATACGAGGCTGAGATCCTGATCGTGTTTATATAGGCCTTTACAGTCCCATCATTAGCCTTCCTGAAGTCCTTATCAGTCTCGTCCTCCCGTACAAATGATTTTATCACCTTCATGCCCGCGATGTTCTCTTGCGTCTTACCTGTTAAGCCTGAGAGGCTTGTAAGAGCTCTTCTGTGAGCTTTCCTTGAGAATCTTCCGAGATACCAGTCTATGGCCACTGCGAAAGGTAGGACCATAACACATATCACAGCAAGTTGCACATTTAGGAAGAATATTATCCCAAGGGCACCTATGATCGAAACTGTATCCATAATAATCGTCGTTAATCCCATTCTTAGAAATATTCTGACCTGCGTTGCGTCGTTCGTCGGCCTTGACATTATTCTTCCAATTTCACCCTCGGAGAAATATCTGAGGGAGATATCCTGTATTTTACTCATCATCTCGTCCCTCATCGACTCGATGGTTTTTTCTCCTGCGATCCTTATCTGGTAAATTTGAATATATTGAGAGACCCAATAGCTCAGTTGCACTGCGACGAAGACGGGAATCCACCACATGAATATTGAAATATTTATAGGTGTAGCGCTTATCGCATTTATGGCGACCATGTGAAGGTAAGGTGTAAGCAGCCCTGTCGCAGCGGCTATCACCATAGCGGGGATGCCTATGATTAAGTTTCTCCGATAAGGTTTAATGTATCCATACAGCCTTGAGATGATAACTCTGTCAGGAGTAGTCCTCTTCCTGGACACTTCTTGTGCGCTGAAAGTACCGAAGTCGTCTGACATCTATCGAACGCCAGCCTTCAAAATATCTTCAGGAGCTTTCTCGACGAACTGCGTCTCGTATATTCTCTTGTACACGCTTCCCTTAGCCATGAGTTCCTCGTGTGTTCCGAACTCCATGATTTCGCCATTGTCCAGAACCATTATCTTATCGGCGTTCTTTATTGTTGAGAGTCTCTGAGCGATTATGAAGCATGTCCTGCCCTTCATCGCTTCGTCGATGGCTTCCTGAATCGCATGCTCAGTCTTCGCGTCCACGAAGGAAAGAGAATCGTCGAACATCAGAATCTTCGGATTTACCAAGAGCGCCCTAGCTATGGTTAGTCTCTGCTTCTGTCCGCCTGAGAGAGTTACACCCCTCTCGCCTACCGCTGTTTCATATTCTTCGGGAAGTGATTCTATGAAGTCGTCTATCCTCGCCATCTTGGCTGCGGCTTTGACCTCATCCAGGGATGCGTCGGGTCTTCCGAACGCAATATTGCTTCTGATCGTACCCGAGAATAGGAACACGTCTTGCAAGACTAAACCTATCTGCCTCCTTATGAATGAAAGCTTGAAACTTCTAACGTCCACGCCGTCGATCAGAATGCTTCCTGAGTCAACATCATAGAATCTTGGAATGAGGTATATCAGGGATGACTTGCCTGAGCCTGTGGCGCCTAAGATAGCTATCTTCTCACCTGGCTTAGCCGTAAAGCTTACATTCCTGATTATGGGCCTTTCCTTAACGTATCCAAAGGTCACATCTCTGAATTCAACTTCGCCTTTGCCTATCGTGACTTCTTTAGAATCAGGCCTGTCCTCAACGTCTCCTGGTGAATCGATGATTCCATAAATTCTCTCGAGTCCGGCTGCCGCATTTGTCAACAATCCGGGAAGTTGACCAGCCTGGGTGATAGGCATGGTCAACCTCATCATATACCTGGCGAAGAGCAAGATTGTACCTACCGTCATGACCGCGAAACCAGGAACCAAGGAGGTTACAGCCAAGTTTGCACCATAGACGTATATCATCACGATTCCTAAGTTTAGTATGGCGTTTGCGGAAGGCATATACTCGGACTGAATTCTGCCTGCTAGAATTGCCGTCGCCACGAAAACGTCTTCAATCTTCTCAAACCCTTCCTCCGTCTCCTTCTCCCTCTGGAAGATCCGGATATTCTTCATCCCAATAATGTTCTGCTGGATGTATGCTCCTAGTTTGCCCAAGATAAGTTGCATCTTCCTGAAGAGAGGCATAGTAGAACCGAAGAGTCTATAATTGAGATATAACTCCAACAGAATAGGCGCAATTGCCATAAGGGTCATAATCGGATTCAACAAATACATCGTGAAAAGCACAAATACAGTGATGAATACGGCAAATGTTAGAAAGTCAACCCAATTTCTGAGGAACATGTCTACGGGCTGGAGATCAATTGTAACGCCGGAAAGAAGGTCTCCTACGGCGTTGGAGTCAAAGAATCCAAACGACTTATGCTGGACCGAAGCATAGTAGTCATTTCTTATGTCTCTTATTATCAACTGCGCCATGTACCCATTCAAGTATTTTACGAGTAAATCAGTCAGCCCAAAGGCTAGTACAGCCAGTACAATGATCAATACATAACCGTAAAGTAGTCCGGTATTGCTGGGGGGACCAATAACGTTGTCAAAGATTAATGTAGTGTAATAAGGCTCAAGCGTGAACAGATAAGCTCTTAAAGCAGAAATCGCTGTAATGAGAGCGAAAATATGAAGATATGGCTTATGATATTTAATGAGCCTCCTAAAGGCCCTCAAAGAACGAGGGATATCTCCTTTTGTCGGAATTGTTTTGATATATTCAAGAGTTGGTTTGGCTACACTCATAGGCTATTCAACA
>CAYZTF010000010.1:0-1477 GCA_964481305.1 uncultured Candidatus Bathyarchaeia archaeon
AAGTGAAAGCTTTCTCCCGATTGAAGGTCTTTCCTATAATTCAAGAGCCATGATGGTACACCGTGCTTAGCGGGCTCTTTAAGAGCTTCCTCAATCTTGCGCAAATCCTCATCGCTCACTTCCCCCAGTCTAGCTTTAGGGTTCAAACCCGTCGCTTTGACAACGGCGTTAGACATGGCTCTATCCACACCACTAATCGTTCTTATTGCAAAATCCAGATTCTGAGAGCCGTCTAGATCGGTTCCATGAATCCTTACGATGTGACGGAACTCTTTAGACAACCGTGTACTCACCATGCGTTTTAGCTACCAGACCCTCAAAACTATATAAATTTTTAGCGTCCTTCAAAGTCTTGAATGGTTTAAGAGCAATATCAACGTCAAGATAATAAACCTTCTTAGTTTCCAGATATCTTCAAAACCCTTAGCAAAAGCGAGAACAAGCCATCGAAGCAACATAGATTACAGGAATTGGCGCCGGGGAGGGGATTTGAACCCCTGAGACCCCAAAGGATCACAGGCTCACTGATGTTCGCAAGCTCCAGGCATACGCTGTCCGTTGGGACAACTGCGCCATACCAGATTTCCCTTTCACTATGAAGCGGTGAAATCTAGGCGACCCCGGCCGCTAGCTTTCTAGAATGATAAGACCCTCTTTAAGCTTGCTTCCGTCCACTCCTCCACATAGATGGATAGGTCCCAGGGGCCATTACCACTCTTTCAACATTGGCGGCCATACCATGATCCTTAGTCGTCATCTCCTCGCTTGACATCAGAGAGCTTGCTAGGGCGACCAGCTCCTCTTTTTGTGTGAAAATGCCAACAACGTTTCTGGGCTTAATCCCGGAGTGAAGCCTTAGAACGCCGGGCAAGGCTAGATCGGCGCCATGACAGAGGGCGTCGACAGCAGAGTCGCGAACAAAAATCTTCGGAGTGAGGCTCAACGCGTTCTCAACTGGTTGGACTATCTTTCTGAGGTAAGACTCGTCTTTTTCCTCAAAAAGGGTGTATGCGTAGCTTAAATCATAAAGGGTAGCGAGGTTCTCGTCTTCTTGGAATGGTCCTGTTCTCGTCCTTCTGAGTTCCACCATATGAGCTCCGGATCCTAGAACCTCGCCCACATCGAAACAGAGTTTTCTAATATATGTTCCGGCTTGGCATCCTACCCTGAAAAGGACATATTGCCCTTGGGTCTCTAAGTCCTTGATATAGTAGATCTTTCTTTTCCTGACCTGTCTCTTAACCGAGGAGCGTAGTGGTGGTCTCTGGTATATCTCCCCAACAAACTCGTTCATTACTTCTTTGATTTTCTCTTCCGAAAAACTAGAATGCAGCCGCATGACGCAAACGTATTCTTTTCCGGTCAGGAGGAGGATTTGTACAATCTTTGTAGCATTCTCTAGCGTAACCGGTAGGACGCCTGTTACCTTCGGATTTCCCCGGCTTAAGCCTCTAGGGTGCCCCCGTGACCGGCGCGT
>CAYZTF010000010.1:1577-15451 GCA_964481305.1 uncultured Candidatus Bathyarchaeia archaeon
TTACCTTCGGATTTCCCCGGCTTAAGCCTCTAGGGTGCCCCCGTGACCGGCGCGTCTGACCTTCAATATGCGTTTAACCCATGCAACGACTTCGTGACTCGTAGGACCAGGCGTCTTGTCAAGGTTTATGACACCGTAAGCCAGATGGTCTAGAATTGGTCTGTTTCCCGGATAGCAACCATACGATGGATCCAAGTCCTCTTCAGCCTTGACAAGCATTTCACGGCTAACTTTCCAAGGTGGCGTGGACTCCAATCATTCCCCCTTCTTCTTAACTGAAACTACTTTCTTTTGCGTTTTCGTCTTTGTTTTTGCCGCCTTCTTCTTTGCTTCTGTCTTCTTAGCTTCAGGCTTCTTCGCTGGCTTCTCCCCTTTAAGCGCCTTGACAACCTCCTCGTCTGAAGCGCCTTTTGTAATCTTAATCTTCTCTTCCGTGGGTCTAATGTGGTCGATGTTTACTCTTCGACGCTTTACGCCTGTTAGTTCCTTTGGCCCAGTAATCAGGACAAAGGACTTGTCGACTATGTCCACGATCACGCACTTCTGGCCTGCCTCTCTTCCCGCGTTCTTAACGCAGATTCTGCCTACTTCTATGGCCGGCATCACGTTTCCTCCGAACGGTTTGAAACGTATTCCTGCACAAACATCTTCAGACACCTCAAGTTTGACTCCAACGTCATCAAGCTCGTGTTTATTACGTAGTCGTAGATTGACGTATCGTCTAGGTTAATGCCATAAAATTTTTTAAACCTTTTCCTTTCGGCATTTTCCCGAAATGACGTTTCTCTTTCAGCTTCTTCATATGGCACTCCATCTCGTTTGGCGATCCGCCGTATCCTGTCCTCGTCAGGAGACTTTAGGTATATCTTGATGTCTGCGTACGGCTTCGCAAACCAGCCAGCCAATAGTCCGTCTATTACGACGGATCCTTTCTCTGCCTCCTTCTTAGTCCTTTCATCGATAAGGCAGTCGATTTCTTTGTCTTTCTCAGCCATCTTGGTCAGACGTTCCACCGATGTTCCTTTCTCTTCAGCTATCTTCCGGAACAATTCTCCGGATGATACGTGGCGTATACCAAACTCGTTTGAAAGCATCTTGGCGTATGTTGACTTACCTGTCCCATGTAATCCGCTGATTGTTATTACCAAATCTGCCACTCCCGCCACCTCACACAGTATTCTTTTGCGCGCTAAGTAGAATATAGTACGCCTACTAGTGAGTTATGTCTAATGATCTATCACTTTGATTAAAGTGCTATCCTTGGGCTCTTAAGGACGAGTCTAGGTTATCGGCTTCATTTACGTCTCTCAGGTAGGATCTCGGCCTTGGGAGTGCTTTCCCCCGTCTCAAATGTAAGTCCAAAGAAGCGGGAAAGTAAAGTGTATGACATAAAATAGCAGATCAGGTACCACCAGCTAAAACTCAAATTCTGTCCCAACAAAGGAGCGTTGAACGGTAGGATAGCCACAATGTTTGTTGAGTAAATCGCTCCCAAAAGTAGGAACAACCCCATAAGCGGAAACATGAATATCAATGAAACCTTGGACCTTTGTTTTGCCACAATCTGCTGTATGCTCCTTATCCTAGGCTCCTTTCTCTCAAGCTTGGAAATAGCCCGTCTGTCTTTCCTCCTTCTGGCCTCGCTAAGCTCCTTAGTATATTGTCTAGTTTCAATTTCATACTCGCGGAGCTGATCAACATCTGTAAATAGCCTATTCGCGGCCACAGTAAGTAAGGTAAGTAACAGTGTCAGACCGAAGATGAAAAGGGTTGAGTTAGGCATCTCTAGAAAAGGGGACAAAACCGTCTTTACCCAATTTATGATGCCTTCAAACATGGTGCTCTTCGCCCAACATCTTTATGGTATCCAGTATTTCCTTTGCAGCTTTGGTCGTCTTCTTCGTCGGGTTATCCACGATCTTGACTGGAGCCCCAGTTAAAGTGGCGCATGATGCAGCTATAAGCCTTGCGAACCCTATTTCTTCCTTTATCTTTCCTGTCGTAACCTTATCCCTTATTCTCGTTCTGTCTTTGGTTCTTCTCATCACGACCTCTTTGGGGTCGGCCTCTATTAAGACGAGTAGATCCGGTTTCAGCTTCTCTAAAACGGCAAAGGGCAGGCCCGGCCAATATCCAGTGTCTGTTGTGATGATCATGTGGGTGTCGATTACAACCGTTTTGAGCGCGTCAATCCTTCTGTCGATTTCGGCGGCTGCTATGTCTTGAAGTTTTCTTTGCAGCCTGATGGACGCGTGTCTTAAGTCGTCTCTTCCTAGGGCTTCCCCCAGAAGTCTGTTTGCTTCAAGCATCATGGAACCGTAGTTTATGATGGTTATCTTCAACTTCTCCAGTTCCGCGAGTTTTTCAAGTTCTCTTAGAACCGTGGTCTTTCCAACGCCTGGAATACCTGTAACGATTACGACATTGCGCTTCATCTTGGTACCCTAGCCTGCGAATCGACGAAGCATTGGATACATCTCAAAGATCTGCTCTTGCGCAAGTTGCTGATACAACTGGTAAAGTATGCCTACGGAAAGTAGCACACCCATTCCTGTGCCGAATACGCCTAGAAAGTCTGCGAGCGAAGCGATGACCCCTACGATCAGGCCTCCTAGCACAGTAAGAGTTGGGATGTACCTGTCCAAGAGCTGCTGCAGTGGTTGATACGCTCTTCTGAAGCCGGGCACCTGCATTCCGGCATCCATCAGTTGCTTCGCAACTGTTCTGGAGCCCATTCCGCCCACATCGATCCATATTCTGGCGAACATGATACACATGACTGACATGATCCCTACGTAGATCAAGGCCCTCAAAGGGTCGGCTGTCAGGGTTTCCAAGTTTCTTGGAGGTATGACGTAGTAGACTAATCCGCCGATCGGTTCTCGGCTAGACGCATTGTATGTTCCTATTAAGTTGAGCAGGAAATTCTGGTTACTCTGGTTAAAATTGGACCAGAGAATCTGAGAGAAGAGGTATATGTTTGCAAACAGCGCTGAGGAGAGGATTACAGGGATATTGGATGCGTATAGGAGTTTTACAGGGTAGTTTGCCCTATAGCCCCTGAATCTCTCGTGGGCTATGGGAATCTCGATTCTCACGCTCTCGAAGAAAATCACGATTATGAAAACGAGTATAGTGGCGATGAAGCCAAGCATATCCGGAAGGTTTTGAGGCCTGTGAAAGGCTGAAAGCAACCCGTTGCCGCTCAGTAGGGACTGTATGAACGCGGGAATGGCTCCCAGGAACTTTCCGTCAGACATTGGCCCTAATGGAGCTACACAGCTCCACCAAATCCTCTGAGCTACTCCAGCTATAATGAAGAGGCTGATCCCGCTCCCTATGCCCCAGCCTTTCTGCACCATTTCGTCCAGCAGCATGAGGATCAAACCTGCGGCGATTAGCTGAAGGAATATGATTGCGGAGGCTTCGATCGTAAGCTGCCCGTAGGCACCGCCTAGAAGATAGATGCTCGCGGTGAAGAGGGTCATAACGATAGAGAAGAATTTGGTTGCGGTTGTGAAGAGGGTCTTGTCATCATCGTTCCCAAAGTCCACGTTTATTATGCCCGACCCAGCCAATAGCTGAAGAATCAAGCCCGCTGTCACGATAGGTCCAATTCCAAGCTCCATCAGAGTCCCCCTGTTGGAGGCGAAGATGACTCTGAGGTAATAGAAGGGGTCTGCACCCGCGCCTTTTGCTATACCATACAGAGGGACCTCACTCATAACCAAATAAACAATCAAAGCTAGGGCGGTCCAAAGAAGTTTTTCACCAAAACCAACCCTTCGGTCCGGTTGGCCAACTTCAGGCATTATGGCGGTTAAAGGCCTAAAGACGTTGAGGAACCGTCCCGGCAACTATTTCACCTTCAATTTGAATGTGCGGTCATTCCAGCTTTGCTATTCTGCCGCCGGCTGCTTCCACCTTCTCGGCGGCCTTCTTGGAGTACTCCTTAACTTTGACAATCAACGGCCTAGAAATCTTGCCCTTGCCTAGAAGTTTGTCGTATCCAAGACTTTCGAGATCTAGGGTGACGTCTTTTTCTTCCTGCTTTGCAGTGCGTTCACTCAGTAGCCTTTCTGAAATGTCGTGGAGTTCTCCGACGTTTATCGCTTTGACAGCGGATTCGGCTACGGCGTGGAAGCCATGCTTCCCAAAATAGTTCGGCTTATACTTCACCGTTATAGTCCATTTATGTTTCCCGTATCCCGTCGCCCCTCTACCGCCTCTACGTCCCGCACCCCTGTGTTGGCCCGTCTGACCCCACCCGTAGGTTCTTGAGCCCCGTTGTTTCCTTATTTTCCTCTTTCCATGCGGCACGTTTAACCCTCACTGTTAATTACATTCTGAACGTTGCTTAGAGGCGTAATCTATCTAGCTTCCTTTCCATCAGCCTTTAAAAAACCTTCTTATATGATTAAGCCTAATACGGCAAGCCTAAGTGGCAAAGCAGAAAACCCAACTTGAAACTTTTTTCTACTGTGCCTGAGGAAACATTGAACCGAGGGGTTTGAGCTACAGCATCCTCTTAACGAGGTCGTTTACAGCTTCTCCTCGGTATCCAAGTTCTCCATCGGGGTAACCCCTCTTAACAGATTTGCGTAGACCGCCCTTTGGAGGGTGTAAACGGAACACAGGCTTCAATCCCGGCATCTTCAATAAGTCTGCTTCTGACCGGTTAACGGCCTCAGCCAACTCCTTTATTGACTTGTATCCGAGTTTCCCCTTAACGTATTCATCTGTCAATCTTCTGTTTCCAGGAGTTCTTCCCCTATTCCTTAATAAGAGATCGATGGTCTCCAATGTGGCGTCTCCCCACGTAACGTAGTCCTTGACCTTCTGGAGCATGCCTACATTAGAGTGGCGGTTATCGATGATCGTTGCGTGGTTTCTTCTTTGCAGTCGCATAAGGCGTAGGGTGTCCTCGACTTCGCTTCGGATGTTGACGCTACCTCTTAATCGCAACACAACGATTGGTCTGTTCTTCTCTTCTCCCAAGTCGCTCACCCAGACCAGTCCATGGGGGTAACGGTTTGATAGGTGTTCTTCAACGCGTTATAGGTTGCGAACGTGTATGAAGGAATCGTTCTTGTCGAACCGTGGCTTCTGGTCCAACAATCCTTTATTCCAGCGAGTCGTAAGATGGTTTTTGCGACATCGCCGGCAACGATCCCCAAGCCTCTCGGGGCAGGGTCAATCTCTATAACAACGCTTCCGCATTTCCCTCTAACCTTCATAGGAAGAGAATGCGGTTCTCCGCAGCCACATTCCCAGCTTCCGCACCCTCTACGTACTGGTATGATCTTTAGTTTTGCGTCTATGATTCCCTTCTCTATGGCCGATCGAACCTGTTTGGACTTACCTGTACCAAGTCCAACAAACCCTTCGTTGTTCCCAACTACTACGATAGACTTGAACCTCGAACGCTCTCCCGCGTCTGTCTGCTTCTGAACAAGAGCGATGTCCAAAACCTCTTCCTGCAGACTTGGTAGAAGGGTCGTGGCAATCTCAGGTTCCTGAATCTTCAATCCTTGCGTGAATATCTCCTCTATGGAGGTGATCTTACCCTCCAGAACCATCTTACCGACCCTTGTACGCGGAACCCACCCTTCAACTTCTCTCTCTCGCGCGCGACTCTCCATCGTCTCTATTGTCCCCCTTTGAAGGCGTCTTCAATCGTCTTCTTTGTTTGGTCAAAATGTTTTGGTAGCTCCTCAGGCCTTAAACCCGCCGCCAAATACCCTGAAAACACCCTCTTGTAGGCTTCAGGGTTGGTTTTCCCAACTTCTTCCGCGTAGGTTGCCACGTGTTCTCCCCTAATTCTCGCTTCGCTCGGCAAAATGTCTCCTGTATTCGGAATATCGAGGCCCGCGTCGATAGCTCCTTTCAGCGCCGCAAAAACCTTAGCTCCAACGGTTCTGTCCTGTAACCCGATGTCCAAGATCGCTTGCTTACAGCCTTTGGCTAAGGCACGGTGGCCTGCCAACAGGCCGGTTAAATAAGCCGCTGGTAAGTTTCCTCGAGGAGCCTTCCACCCATATTCGTCTTTGAGTTCCTTGGAATGAGCGGAAACTAGAGTCTGATCTCCCTTGGCAGTAGCCTTGACCAATTGGATACATGTGTTCTTTAACGAGTCTCTGACGACGAATCGCGGTAGGTTGGAAACGATCATTTTTCTTCTGGCCGCATAGTCTGTGGCACCTTCCCTTCTTCTCCTGAAAGCTACGTGATAGTGTGCTCCTCTGGCCAAGACGAATTTTACCTCCGCTTAGAAGTCTTAGTGGTTTTTGCATGTTCTTCTAGATGAGCAGAATCCTCGAAGGCTCCTCCCTTGATCATACCATACAGTTTCCTGTACGCGTCCGTCGTGATGATTTTCTCATCTCTTAGATTCCTCAGCTTCCTCCTCAAGGACCGAACCCGCGTAATCCATCTTTCCTTCGAAGAGATGACGGCCGTTTGGGCTCCTTTTCTACGTCCTTCTCCTTTGCGCCTGCCCTTCTTCCTTTTCTCGTGTAGTAGGCGGGCTCTTGAGCGGCTTATGCCGCGTTTTGGGCGGATCTTTATCGCATCCTCATGGACGAGACGTCGTATCTCTCCTCTCGTGATGGCTGTCTCAACGTCTTCCGATCTATTCGGATCGATCAAGACCCTTCCTTCGCCAACTTTCAGTATCTTGGAAGCCAGCTGCCTCTTACTCTTCAGTTTCATGCTCTGCTCCTCTATAATTTACAACTCGTAACTTGAGTTCTTCCGCTCTTTCCAGTATCTTCATCCTCTTCCTAGACCCTACTGTATGCGCTATTCTAATAACATGCCTTTTAGAGTCCGCTTTGCTCAAGTCTTCTGCGTTGGAAACAACCATTTCTTCCTTGCCTGAAGGATGGAAGTATCTGACTTTCTTAGGCGATCTGTATCCTGTGCTTATGTGCTGAGGCCAACCCCCAATTCCTAACCGCATCTTGCTGTCTATCCCCTTCGGCCTCCTCCATGCCTTATCAAGCCTCTTATACCTCCAGTCTTCCTGCCTGTGGAAAGCGGGTTTTCTTGCTTTAAGTTTCATCCTTACTCTTAACTGCCTTGTCCTCGCTAATTCGCCTTCGTCTTTCTTAGGCGCCGCAGCTCTCTTCTTCGGCGCAGTCTTCTTTGCCTTCTTTGAAGATGCTACTTTCTGACGAGCATTCTTTTTGCTCATTACATTCCCTCAGTCTTCTCATAGATGTAGATGCCGTCGAGGAAAACCCGAGGATCCTTCTTCTTTATTTTTGTCGCTTGTTGAATGTTAGCGGCCGTTTGGCTCACCTCGTCTATGTCGATTCCTTTAATGGTGATATCGTCTTGTCCTATCTCAACCTTCACGTTGCTCAGGATTTTCGCGGTTCTCGACCTACGCTCTCCACCGAAGTTTTCAATAACGACGGTTCCATTCTGCGTCTTTGCTGATACAGGAAAATGGGCGAAGACGAGTTTAAGCTTATATGTAAATCCCTTGGTCACACCGACCATCATTTTTCTAATCTTGGATCGAACGGTTTTGACAACGGCTGCCTGTTTCTTATCAGGCCAAGACGCCTCTACGCTTACGGTTTTTCCAATCCCTCTGATCGTCACGGGTGCATGGGAGAAATCTTTTCGGATTTCGCCTAAGGGACCGCGGACTACGACCCTTCTTCCATCAACATCTATAGTAATTCCGTCGGGTATCTCGATTGTTTCCAACTCCAAAAGGGTCTTGCCCATGGTCACAGCCTCCTAGTAAACGTAGGCTAACAGCTGGCCCCCGAGGCTCTTCTTCTTTGCTTCTTTGTGCGAAAGGACGCCTCGCGACGTTGAGACGATCATGATGCCAAAATCTTTGGATGGCAAGTACCTCTTTTCAAACTTTTCAAGTTCGTTGACCTTTGCGTTAAACCTTGGTCTAACGGAACCGCACTTGTTTATTCTCCCCAGAAGTTGGACCTTAAACTTTCCAAATCTGCCATCCTCTACAAACTCAAACTCGCCTATGTAGCCGTTTTTTTGTATTGTTCTGAGAACCTGTCCGATCTGTTTCGAAGCAGGTGTTATTAGGCATTCTCTCCTATTTCGCAACTCATTGTTCACTATGGTTGAAAGAGCGTTTGAAAGCGGGTCTGTGGTGCTCATCGATCTTCCTCACGAATATTTTTTGAAGCCTAGTTTCTCGGCAACCTCTCTGAAGCATCTGCGGCAGAGTCCTAGGTTGTAGGAGCGGATGACGGCCACGTGGGAACCGCATCTTCGGCACTGTCTGCTGCCTTTTCCGTAGGCTTTCTTTGCCTCATCTTTTTGCTTTACCAACCGTTTTGGCTCCAGAGTTTTTATGTAGAGATATGGGTTTTTGTTGTATTCTTGTACAGTTCTATATAATGTTTCACCATTCCCGTACTAACAGTCGTTATGGTTCAGATGAAATAGGCTTGTTCTGAATGGGGGCTGCTTGAGAATCCGGCTGCTTCTTGGCTCAACCGAGATGGGGTCTCAGATGCTGAGCCCGAAGCGGCTTCTAATATACGTGATCGCTTCTTCCGGTTTGATCCTCTGCCTCTTGCCTATAGGCTTCATCCTACTCTTCTTTCCAGCTCGGTGTCCGGGCTTCCTTACGGAGACGCAAACGTTCATTCCAAATATGCCGAGTCTTGGGTCGTATTTTGTGCCGGGTATGTCGATGTGTTTACCTATACCAAAAGCAAAGTTGCCGTAGTCGTCGAAACTTGACGCTGATAGTTTGTTTCCCACGGCCTCAAAGGCTCTTTTTAGAAACCCTTCAGCAGCCTGTTTCCTAAGCGTCACCATGCAGGCCATGGGCTCCATCTTTCTTATGCCCCATTCCTTAATCGTCTTTTTGGCAACTCTTTGGCATGGTTTCTGTCCAGTCAATTGTTCGAGAACGGTCATGGCCTTCTGCAGTTGCTCCCCCGACTGGCCGATGGACATGTTAACGACAACCTTCTCGATTCTCGGTGCCTGCATTGGGTTTAATCTCGCTTCTGCTCTTTCCAATTCGTTCATCTTAGCTCCCCTCAGGCAACGAGATCCAAGGCTCTTCTTCGCCCACCGCGAATGCGTACTCTATAATCGTTTTGAGTTTCTGTCCGCCCGCGCTATCAAGGGTCACGATTTTTTGTTGGCCCTCCTTCTCTTCCTTAATCTCTGATACTTTTCCCACAATGCCAATGTTCTTTCCACCCGTGACAATCGCTGGAACACCTTTTCTTAGCTTCACCTGACCCAAGATCTTTGCTTTGGGTAGGCTTACCCTCAAAACGTCGCTTGTATCATACCTCTGTTTCGTTTCTTCTGGTCGCTTTATCAAGATGCTTCTTCCGTCATGAAGGTTGAGTTGAAGTCTTCCTCCTTTTATCGAAGTTTTGCCAACGATTTTGCACAGTTTGAAAGATCTTTCTTTGCCATCGATGCCGTGTAATGTCAGTATTGCGTGGGAGGACGGTAGAACGCGGTAAGCCTTGTCCATCTTCGGTATTTCTATGACGTCCATTATTCCGACTGGGAAATCGTATTCAGGTACAAATCTGCCATCTACTTTAATCTGTTTCTCTGAAATGAGGCTTTTCGCTTCCCTTTTTGTCTTGGCTAGGCCGAGCACGTCTCTTAAGACTAGGAGCAGGGGAAAGCATCTTCCAGCCGGATGAGTTCCTGGCTTGGGCTTCACGGTCCATTGAGACTCTTTCTTATGAATAGGCCAGTACACGGGGGCCGGTAATCTCTTGAGGTGGTGCGGTCCTCCCATCTTAGTCACTTCTCGGTCCTTGTTTTGCTGCGTTTAGCCTTCTTACCCTCAGCGGCTTTTTTCCCTCTTCTTGCCTCCTCTTTGGGTTTTTCAGCAACGGGCTTAGACGCTTTTCTCTCCAAAATGTCTTTTCGCCATTTGTCGTCCAGATTAAGACGTTTAATCATGACCTTTGAGGGATGTTTTGGAACGAAGGTCGTTGTGCCGTCAACCTTCTCTCTTGTTACCCCTTCGATGAAAAGTCTACTCGCGCCGGGATCTACTCTCGTTATCTTTCCCTCTATTCCAGCGTAGTCTCCTCGCGCGACGACGACTGTGTCTCCCTTCCTTGCTCGTATCGAACGTGTTCCGTACCTTTCTCTCAGTTCTGGAGAAAGTGGAGATGAAAGTACTTTGCCCCTAGCATGTGACGGAGCTGTATAGAGGGCTTTTCTTTGTTTGCTTGGTTTCTTCGACAAGACCTTCACATCTACACACTCCTACACAATGATGCTTGACGAGCTTGCGATTCTGGGCCATCTCTCCGCCGCCTCTTTAGCAACGGGTCCCTTAATCTCTGACCCCTTCAATTCGCCTTCGGGTGTCATGAGGACGGCGGCATTGTCATCGAATTGTATAGAGACGCCGTCTTTCCTTCGGTAGGGTTTTTTCTGTCGCGTAACGACCGCTGGAAGAAGCTGTTTCCTTGTTTCTGGGCTACCCTTCTGAACCGAGACTACGATCATGTCTCCGACGCGCGCGGAAGGCATCCTCTTCAGCCTCCCCTTGTAGCCAACTACGCTGACTATTCTGAGCCTCTTCGCCCCTGTATTATCTGCACAGTTTATGATCGCGTTTACGGGCAGCCCCCTAGAAGTGTGTGGATGATAATCTATTACTCCTTTGGCTGAGACCGCCCGGGTCTTAGGACGAGGCATATTTAGTCTTTCTCCAGTTTTTCAACCACGACGAAGGATACAGTCTTACTCAGCGGACGGCATTCAGCCACCCTCACCTTGTCTCCTCTTTTAGCCTCCATGCAGGGGGGGCTATGTGCGGATATGTGGCTGTGTCTTCTATCGTATCGAAGGTATTTCGCCACATAGTGGTGGTAATCGCGCCTGATAACTACCGTGTTATTCATCGCATCGTTGACCACCGTTCCTACAAAGGTTCGCTTCCTAACGGGCAGAGATCCGTGAAAAGGACATTTTTTGTCCTCGCAGTCTTGTTTCGGCGCCTTTACGAGGATTCCGATGTCTTGCATCTATTATCTTCTCCTTTTCTTTGTTCGTTCGGCGGGTCTGCCCACAATTTTTTTTCCATCGATCTCGACGGAGAGACCGCTTGGAAACGTGAAGCAGAACAGAGTTCCATTCTTTGGGACAGCCCTTATTTTCTGATCGTTCGATATGTAGATCATGTTTCTAGTTTCGTCTACGACGTCGCCTTCTATTTTGACGTTGCCTAAGGTTTGGCTTCGCAAAACGTTGACATGGGCACCTATGAGTTCGTGGCTGGCTACGTTCGATTGAGTTACTGGGGTCATCTCTCCTTCATCTCATCCGTCTTAGCTTTTGCCTTCGTCTCGTTCTCGATGGTTAAGACTCTAGCGATGGTTCTTCTGATCTCCTTTATTCTGGCTGGGTTCTCCACGGCGCCTCCTGCTTCCACCATCGCCTTAAGCTTGACGAGCTCATTCCTCAGCTCCGTCAGCTTCTTTTCCCTCTCCTCTGGACTGTACTCACGTATCTCTTCTGTCCTGTATAGGGGCATTTAGGCCTCAGCCTCCTCTGAGGTTGGTTTCTCTTTAACTTCCTCGACTGCAGCAGCTTTCTCCGAGAAGATGATTTGGGTTCTGTCAGGAAACGTTGCTTCCTTCGGAACGATGTTCACTTTTATGCCTAACAAACCAGGCTTCAACTGCACGCTGATTACCGCGATCCTTGTATTCTTTAGTGCTGGATCCCCAGATTTTGGAAGGTAGCCAGCACGAAACTTTTCGAACCTGTGCCTTTGTGTTCTGAGTTTTCCACTAATAACGATCTCGGCTCCTTGCGCTCCCGCTTCCATGATCCGGGTCAATGTCCGAAAACCGACTCTGCGAAAGTGTTCGCCTCGTTTGAGAGCGGAGGCAATCTGTGAGGCCATGATATTTGGGTTGAATTCTGGGACCTCAACCTCAGCCACAGCCACTTGTGGATTGGTCAAGCCAAATCTTTCCTCAAGGATTTTCGTAAGATCCCGGATGCTCTCCCCCCTCCGCCCTATAACTATTCCCGGCTTCATAGCGTACACGGTCACGCGGGTACCGAGGGGGGTCCGCGTTATCTCCGCTCCACCGTATCCGGCCCTCTCCAGCTCCTTGCTCAAAAACTCGTAGATCTCCTCGTTCCTCATAGCTTCAACGATGAAGTGTTTGACCGCCGACAAGACGCTACTTCGCCTCTTCAACAACCACTTCGACATGACATAAGAGGTCGTGGCTTGGAGACGATCTTCCGAAGGCCCGTGGCACATAACGCTTTATTTTTCTCGCCCTCTGAGCCGCGATGTGAACTATTTTGAGCCTTTCTGTATCTAGACCCTTAAAATCAGCATTCGCTTCAGCGCTATCCAGTATGTTCAAGAACGCTCGGGCAACTTTAACGGGATAACGCCCTGCGTAGAAGCCTTCAATTCCAGATTTGTGGGAAACCTCCTTCTTATGGCGTCTATAGGGGACAGCCCTTCTCTTGTCTATCACTTCTTGTAGGAAACTTCTGGCGTTCTCTATGCTCATATGCCTGATAGTTTCGCACACCTCTCTTGCTGCTTTCGGAGATATCCTTAGGTCTCTGCCGCTGGCTTTCGCTGTTCTGTCGGGATCGAGGCCAACGACGGAGTACTCCCACTCTGGCATATGTCCTACCAACTTGCGGTTGCAGAAACTACAAAAAGGCATCATCATATTAAAGCTTTCGTGGTAGGCTCTCAGCTTCCTTGAATAGGCGGCTTCACTATTGAGAAAAGTCGTGTGACTGAACTCTGCAGAACTCTTGGTCCCATTACTTTAATGGGACGTACATGCTCGAGCGTGAGGCTCCAATTCCCGGCATGCCGTGTTTTACCCTCTTACGGGTCAACACGAATTCTCCAAGAAAACAGCCTATCTTTTCAGGCGTGATCTGAACCGGGACGAACTCCTTCCCATCGTGCACGTGAATAGTGAGTCCAACCATCTCTGGAAGTATCACCATGTCTCGACAGTGCGTCTTTATCGTCTCCTCCTTTCCCTCTTCCATGGCCTTCTTCGCTTTCCTCAGCTTTTCCATGAATATCCTTTGCTGGTCTGTTAAGCCTCTTCGCAATGAACGTCTCTGTCTGGCAGATAGTAAGCGTATGAAGTCGTCCATTGACATCTGTCGGAGCTCTTCTAATGCATGCCCTCTATAGGTGAATTCTCTAGCCATTCTGCAACCTCGACGCTGTGTAGGATTTCAGGAAGCGTAAAACGCTCGGAATATTTAAGTATTTAATTGCTGGGAGCCCTCGATTACAGGACAGTTGGCCGTAGGGAACTGAAACTACTTGATTCTCCTCCTTTTCTTCCTGCCCGATTGCCTAGGAGATATCAATCCGACTTTTTTACCAGGTGGCATGTGTCTGGAGACGCTGGTCGGCCTCAGGGACTTGGTCTTGTGGCTTCCACCTCCGTGAGGGTGCAATGCGGCGATCATGGCCACTCCCTTAGTTATCGGGTAAGCACGTCCCTTTGCCTTCATAAAAGCAACCTTCTTGCCGGCTTTCATAAACGGCTTGCTTGTCCGTCCAGAGCCGGAGACGACGCCTATCGTGGCTCTGCAAGAGCCGTCTAGTACGGCGGATTTGCCTGACGGTAACTTGACTATGACGCCCTTAGCCGTTTGTGAGACGACGGTGGCATAGGCCCCCGAGGACCTAGCAATCTTACCTCCATCTCCGGCTGTGAACTCGATGTTGTTGACCATTGTTCCCGAAGGAATTTGGCTCAGTGGCAGAATGTTTCCAGTATTTACTGATCCAGTGGTTCCTATGAATATCTCGCTTCCGACAGACAATCCTTCAGACGCTACATTATAGAATTCTGCTCCCCTATCAAGCCTAA
>CAYZTF010000011.1:0-4339 GCA_964481305.1 uncultured Candidatus Bathyarchaeia archaeon
AGCTTGCCGTGACTTTGTATATTCTGAGGCGGCTATTTCCTGAGACAGGCGAGATAACTCCTTGACTCTCAAGCTCTCTTATGAGATTTTTTGCTACGCTTTGTCTAATGTTGTATTTTGAAGCGATCGAGTAGGGCGTAATTGCCTTCATATCGCTCAGTTCGGACATAAGTTTCTTATTTTCAATTTTTGGGATCTCTATTCCTCCGACCTTCTTCTCTGGGAGTTTAGTCTTTGCCGTTTTCTTTGGCTCTTGTTTTTCCTGTTTCTTGGTCTGAAGTTGCTGTTGCTTCTCCGCTTGGGATAAAGACTTCTTCTTTGCTCCGCCCATATTTTGTTCACCAAGCTACATGCTATTCTGGGATAGTAATATTAGTTTTTCCTCGATTCTTTCCATTCCCGGATTGGCACGCTGAACTTCTCTTCGACTTGTGGCCGGTGCAGGGTATTCATCGTGCAGAAAGGAATGAGCCTACCGTCTGGAACAGCGTAGTGTATGCAGCACCTTTCTACTCTTTCAAGGTCGAAGTTGTAAGCGTCCATAAAATGCATCATGCTTATCAATATCATCTTTCTCATAAGTTTTCCAAGGGCTTCATATGTGCCCTCTTTAAGGACTGGTCCTGCAAGTTCACGTATTAGGTCGAACTTTGCGTATCTAAGGGCGCGTAGCATTCCGATTCTTGCCTTTGTTTTTGAGCCTTTTGACGCATCTTCGTAGACTCCGTTCATTGCTTCCATAAACTTCTCAACATCGATATAATGAGTAATGGGAACGAGTTCATCGTCCTTTAACAAGATGAAGGTAGCCATGCCGCAATGTTCATGCGCTGTGAACTCGAGGTATCTTCTTCCCTTCAAGGCTCCAACTGCTCGTGCGATGGGAACTACGAATGGGACGGGGTAGAAATCTGAAGTCTGTATCTGTCCGTCGGTCTGCTCTTCGATAAGTTTCATGCAGTCCGGAATCGTTATGCGCATCTCCTTTCTTTTATCGTAGTCAACTCTGCCCGTTATCGATATAGGTTGGAAGTTTACGCAACGTACTACATCAAAATTCTTGGCTGCGAATTTTATTATGTCTCCAAGTTGATCATCGTTTACACCTTTTACCACGGTTGGAACGAGAACGAGGCTGTCAAAACCTGCCTTACGACAGTTTTCCACCGCCCTCAACTTCGTCTGCACCAAGTCGAGTCCTCTGGCGGTGACTGAGGGTTTTGGGGTTAAGCCGTCGAACTGCAAATAGATTGAGCTTACACCTGCCTCCTTCAACTCTTTACAATATTCCGCGCTTTCGGCGAGCTTAATGCCGTTCGAGTTGACCTCGACGTGGTCGAACTCCAGCTCCTTCGCCATCCGAATGAGTTCTGGCAGATCTTCACGGATTGTAGGTTCGCCTCCGCTGAATTGTAGAGCGGTCGCTGGAATGGGCTTTATCTCATGGAGGTTTTCAAGCATGTCATGGATCTGTTTCCTTGTAGGTTCGTAGACGTAACCGGTTGTGGCCGCG
This sequence comes from uncultured Candidatus Bathyarchaeia archaeon, assembly GCA_964481305.1. Taxonomy (GTDB): domain Archaea; phylum Thermoproteota; class Bathyarchaeia; order RBG-16-48-13; family JAGMEO01; genus CAYZTF01. The sequence continues at coordinate 1,514 of CAYZTF010000011.1, forward strand.
TTTGCGAAGCATATGGGGCATCGTAAGTTACATCTATTTGTTACGTCGATGATGGCTAATGCTGTATGTGACTTGTGTTTAGGACAGAGGCCGCAATCAAAGGGATGTCCCTCCTCAACCTCTGTAGCAGGATTATCGACTCCGTCGCCTATAACGGCATATTTCTGCACCCTTGAGTAATCATTGAAGTTTGACCAGTAGACATCTTCGTAAGGCCCGTGGGTTGCGCATTCCTTTTTGATTAGAACCTTGCCATCCTCTTCGTATATTGTAGCATCTAGGACTTCGTGGCATTCTGGGCAGATGCTTTTGGTTTTCTTTAGGAATTGCAAGACATGTCACCACTGAAAGTTGTAACTTAAATCAGTCTGTGCGGCTTTTGTTTAATAATGTTTCCAAACTTCTAATCTGGTGAAAAGGTGGGCTAATGTCGATTAGCGATAAGACTCGAAGGGCTCTTAGAGAAGTTGGCTTGACAGAGTACGAGTTGAAGGCCTATCTTACGCTTCTTGAATATGGTCCTTTGACAGCAACCCGAATCAGTAAGGAGTCTGGTCTGCCGTACTCGAAGATCTACGAGGTTCTGAGAAACCTTGAAAAGAAGGGATGGGTTGAAGCCGAGAGTGGCAGACCTAACAAGTACTATCCAAAGGCGCCTGCTGAGGCGGTAGAAGCGGTCAGGCTGCGCACAGAAAGCATGATCAGGGATTTCGAAGGCCAAGTCTTAGAAGAACTTCAGCCAATCTATGAGAAACGTGGGATCCGAGAACGGCCTGACATATGGATAGTCAGAGGAGAATTCAACATCGCAGCAAAGATCCGTGAGGTTATTGGTAAGACCAAGAGTGAGCTCATGTTGGCGGTGCCAATCTTGCCACGGGCTTTGTTTAAGATCGTTAGCCCCGATTTGTTGCATGTCAAATCAGCAGGTGTTAAACTGAGGTTGATGACTACAAAAGGAGTCGATGAAAAGATGCTTAGAGAAATCGGTAAGCTGGCTGACACGAGAGTCAGGGATCAGATGTTTGGCGGGGGCCTCATCTCGGACAATAAGGAGGTTATATTGTTGCTGGGAGAGAGCGGAGAGGAAACTCTTGCTATATGGTCCGACCATTTTGGCCTCGCAAAGTTGTCGGCAGAGTACTTTGAATATCTGTGGAAAGGGGCAAAACCGTTGTCTTAGAGCCTGCTCCAAGAGATTGCACAGCAAAAACGGAGTTGCATTGATCAGAAACATTACCGTATTTAAAAGCCGTTTCAAATGTCTGGTCAAAGGCTTACTTAAAATCTTGAAACATGCTTGATTGGCATGATCATGCTTCTGTTAGGTCATTAGACTCTGCAAGGAGTAATATGTGAAAATGGTTCCCAAGGCTATCAGAATGATCCCGCATATAGATATTAGAATTCTATGCGTTCTTTTCCCGATGTAGCTTTTACCCCTGAATATCGAATACCCGGCGAGTCCAAACCAAGTAAGGTCGGCTAGCCAGTGTCCCAAGACCCATAGGCAGACGCCAAGAATCGTTGTGGTCCTTAATGCAGTAGTCAGCATCGCCAACCCGATAGTAGCCCACCAAAGGTAGATTGTGGGGTTCAATAAGGTGAATGTAAGGCCTCCTAGAAAGGAGCCGTAGCCAAAGTCTCTGCCCTCAACCTTCATTGTCTTTCTCAGCCCAACCAAGTTTAGAATCCCAAGAGCGACAAGGGCGATGCCTCCAATGAGTCCTATTGATTGCTGGAAAGAGCCTTTTGCGAAGACTGAGCTAAGGCCGAAGACAATCGTAAGTATGATGAAGACTTCTACAAAGCAATGTCCCAACGCAGCCAAAACGCCTGTGACTTTTTTCCCTGTTTTCAGGGTATCAGATACCACGAACACCAAAAGCGGACCTGGAATCAGAGCGCCGGAAAGGGCTATGATGAAGCCAAGAACAAAATGGATTAAAAGTTCCATTGGTGAGCAGCTTCCTATGGGAAGGTATTCTCTTGGACAATGTTGCTTTGGTTTTGGTCTAGATGCTATTTGTAGCCTGTGGTTTTGACTGCTTGCTCATAGTTTGCAGGGGGTTCCGCTTTCCTTGATCCCATTGAACTTTTCCATCAGCTTTCTGGTAATGGGACCGGGCTCTCCGTTTCCTATCTTCCTTGCATCCACCTCAACTAAAGGCATTACTTCAGCCGCGGTTCCGGTGAAGAAGGCTTCATCAGCGTTGTACAGTTCATGAACCGTTATGTCTCTCTGCTCGACCCTTAATCCCTCTTTAGCCGCCAATTCTATTACAGCGTTCCTTGTAACACCGACAAGAATACTTGCTGAAGGAGGAGGCGTCGCTATGACCTTGTCCTTTACGATGAATATGTTGTCGCCTGTCCCCTCGCATACAAGACCTTGCTGGTTCAACATAATTGCCTCACTTACATTGGCTCTGTTAGCCTCCAGTTTGGCTAGGATGTTATTCAGGTAGTTAAGCGACTTAATCATGGGATTCAAAGCGGTCAAAGCGTTTCTCCGAGTAGAGGCCGTTACTGCTTTGAGGCTTTTTTCCTTCCATAGGGTGATACGGTCGGCTATGATGATGACGGAGGGGGTTGGACATTTTCTAGGGTCCAGTCCAAGATCTCCGACGCCTCTTGTGACGACAACTCTGACATAGGCGTCTCTCAGTCCGTTCCTTCTGATGGTCTCCAGAATCGTTTTCTTCACGGCTTTTTTGCTCATGGGGATGTCTAACTCTATGGAATTAGCAGAATGGTAGAGTCGTTCAATATGTTCATCCAACTTGAAGACCAGGCCATTGTATGCTCTGATGCCTTCAAAAACGC
>CAYZTF010000011.1:4439-15390 GCA_964481305.1 uncultured Candidatus Bathyarchaeia archaeon
AAAACGCCGTCGCCGTACAGGAGGCCATGATCGTAGACTGAGATCTTAGCCTCACTCCTAGGCAAAAAACGTCCATCGATGTATACGAGGTTTTCTTTTTCAACCATATTTGGTTCACCAAGTTTGTTTAGGATGTTAAAAGCATTCACGCTAGTTTTTTCATTTAAACCTTTAACGTGGCTCCCAAGTCTGGTGACTGAACGCTCTTGGAGTAACGTCTCAGATAACCTTTAGGAACCTTCGACGGTTTTGGCTTCCAAGATTTCATGCGTCTCTCAATCTCCTTGTCTTCAAGTTTAATGTCAAGTCTTCTTCTATGTATATCCAACTCTATGAAATCACCGTTCTCAACTATGGCTATTGGGCCCCCCTCTGCCGCTTCCGGCGAAACGTGACCTATGCACGGTCCTTGCGTTGCTCCTGAGAACCTTCCGTCAGTTATGAGGACGACAGAGTCTGACATCCCCATGCCGGCAATGGTTGAGGTTGGATAGAGCATTTCCCTCATACCTGGGCCGCCTTTTGGGCCTTCGTAGCGTATTACAACGGCGTCACCGTTCCTTACTTCTCCACCTAGAATAGCATTCATGGTTTCTTCCTCGGAGTCGAAGACCTTGGCTGGTCCAGTGAAGGTCAACATCTTCGGCGAGATTGCTGCTGTCTTAACCACCGCCCCTCTTGGCGCGATGCTGCCCCAGAGGATCGCTATGCCTCCTTCCTTGTGAACGGGGTTCGACAATGGTCTAATTACTTCATTGTTCAACACCTTTGCGTCTTTCAAGTTCTCTCGAACTGTCTTCCCGGTGACCGTGAAAGCGTCAAGGTGGAGGCGTTTCTCAAGTCTCTTCATTATGGCTGGAATGCCGCCGGCCGCGTCAAGGTCTTCCATAGTATGTGATCCGCCAGGGCACATACTAGACAGATGCGGCACCTTTCTGCCTAGCTTATCAAATAGTTCTAGGCTTAGGATTATTCCGGCTTCTTGAGCGATGGCAGGTAGGTGTAGAACCGTGTTCGTGGAGCCTCCTAAAGCAAGGTCAACAATGATGGCATTTTCGAAAGCCTCAGTCGTAAGCACTCTAGAGGGCTTTAGATTCATCTGCACCAGTTTCACAATCTGTCCTCCACTAGCTCTTGCAAACTTCAGCCTTTGAGCGTCGACAGCGGAAACAGTAGCCGATCCTGGAATAACCATGCCCATTGCTTCGGAGAGGCAGGCCATCGTGTTTGCTGTAAACATGCCGTTGCACGACCCATATGTGGGGCATGCCGAGTCTTCAATCTCCTTTAGATCTCTCTCTGAAATTTTTCCTGATTTTAGTTTTCCGACCGCTTCACAGACCGTGGCAAAGCCTACTTTTGTATCCCTAAAACGGCCAGAAGGCATAGGTCCTCCGGTAACCAATATCGAGGGAACATCCATTCGGGCGGCGGACATAAGCATGCCCGGCGTGATCTTATCGCAATTTGAAACTAACACAACCCCGTCAAATCTGTGGGCCTGCACCATAAGCTCAACAGAGTCCGCTATAACGTCGCGTGAAGGTAAGGAGTACTTCATGCCTTCGTGGCCCATCGCGATTCCGTCGCATATGCCGATGGTCCCAAACTCAAAGGGGAGGCCACCTGCTTCTCGTATCCCGTCGGAAACGGCTTCGGCGACTTTATCTAAGCAAACGTGTCCTGGACTTATGGTATTGTAACTGTTTGCGATGCCTATGAATGGTTTCTCAAGGTCTTTGTCCGATAGTCCTAGAGCCTTTAGGAGGGATCGGTTTGGCGTTCTTTCAACGCCTTTCTTCACATCGTCGCTTCTCAATTTCATTTTGACGCACCTGAGCTGTTCCCATATTTTGTTAGGAGAAGGTTCATACCGCTCAGCACAGCCTCGACGCTGGCCATGACGATGTCACCGTGGACTCCTGTAGCCGTTACGACGCGGTCTCCCCTTTTTAAGCGTACCACTACCTCTACGACGGCGTCGGTTCCACCTGTGATGGCTTTTACATGATACTGGTCCAGCTCGATATCTGCTGCTTGCGAAACTGCTTTTCGAATGGCGTTTATCGCCGCGTCAACAGGGCCAATGCCCGTGCTTGCCTCCGTCAAAGTCGTTCCATTCATATTCAACCTCACGGCGGCCGTCGGCGTGACCCTATTACCGGTTATGGCGGTTAGTTCCTCAACTTTTATGGCCGGGGTCGGAGGAAGCCCCATAACCGCCAAAGCGATGGCATATAGGTCCGCGTCTGTGAAGGTCTTACCCTTATCTCCCAGCGTCTTTACTCTGTGGAAGATCTCTTTTAGCTGCTCGTCGTCCGGCTCCAAGCCACCGTCTTTGAGGGCGGCCCTTATTCCATGTGAGCCTGCGTGCTTCCCGGCAGCGAACTTTCTGGAGGCGCCAACCATCTGAGGTGAGAATGGTTCGTAGGTTAGGGGTGACGCTACGAGACCGTGGGTATGTATGCCTGCCTCGTGGGTGAAGGCGTTGTCTCCCACGATCGCTTTGTTCTGAGGTATTGGGACGCCGGTAAGACGTGATACGAGTCTAGAGGTACTGTATAGTAGTTTAGTCTTTATCGGTGTTTTGACTTTGTACAAGGAGTATAGGGCCATGACCACCTCTTCTAGAGAGGCGTTGCCCGCTCTCTCACCCAACCCGTTAATTGTCGTGTGGGCTTGAACAGCCCCCCCTCTTAGGCCAGCAATGGTGTTTGCCACAGCCATTCCAAAATCGTCGTGACAGTGGGTGCTCACTGGGACCTTAAAGGTGGAGCTTAGCTCCGAGTAGAAGGAATAAGCCTTCTCTGGGGTCAGGACCCCCACCGTGTCGCAGGCGCATATTCTGTCGGCGCCTGCCGATATGCCTGAAGCAAAGACCCTTTTCAAGAAAGCCATGTCGGCTCTGGTGCTGTCTTCTGCTGAAAGTTCGACGATCAGTCCGTGATCCTTTGCGTATTGAACGCAGTCGACGGATGTTTTCAGCATTTGTTCCTCTGTCTTCTTGAGTTTATACTTGAGATGAATGCTCGATGTTGGGACAACTAGATGGACGCTTTGTGCCTCGCTTTTTAGAACGGCATCGATATCTCCTTTAACCGCTCTTGCCATGCTGCAGATTTCGGCGGACAGTTTCTGTTCAGCTACCATTTTGATGGATCGGAATTCACCTTCTGAGGCTGCGGCGAAACCCGCTTCGATGACGTTTACGCCCAGCTCGTCGAGCTTCGTCGCTATCCTGAGTTTTTTGTCAGGGGTTAATGATACGCCAGGACTCTGTTCGCCGTCACGCAGCGTCGTGTCTAGAAATCGGATTCTCTTGGGGAATTTACTTGGGAATAAAGTGATACCCCATTTTCTTACCTCTGTAATGAGACGTGGATATTGCTTCTAAAGTATTTAAGATTTAACCGTAAACCTAATAATTAAGTTCTAATCCTTAAACGGACATCTACAATGTGCGGAGAAGATGAGATGAACAGGAGTTGTCGCGTTCTCAACGCGATATGGTCTAGAGACTAAACATCATACGCAAAAGTCAATCGTCTATTCTCTGCAGATGGAAGTTTTCTCCGGTCCTCTTTGTGTTAAGGGAAAAAGCTGTTGGGGGAGTCTGAATGGTTAAGTTGACGGGCGCACAAGCTATAGTTGAGGCTCTGAAGCGAGAGAAAGTAAAATATGTGTTTGGAATTCCGGGAGGAGCTACGCTTCCTCTACATGACGTTCTTTACGACTCTGACATAAGAGTGATTTTGACTCGTCACGAACAATGTGCAGCCCACATGGCCGACGGCTTCGCGAGGGCAAGCGGCTTCCCTGGCGTATGCGTAGCGACTTCTGGCCCTGGCGCCACTAACTTGGTTACAGGCATAGCCACGGCATACATGGATTCGTCACCCATCGTGGCCCTTACGGGTCAAGTCCCCCGAAAAATGATTGGTAAGGATGCTTTTCAAGAAGCCGACATCGTGGGTATTGCGACGCCGATCACAAAGTATCATTTCCAACTGAAGAGTGCCATGGAGATTCCGAGGACGGTACGGATGGCGTTTCATATAGCTTCGACAGGGAGGAATGGACCGGTTCTAATAGACATACCCAAAGATGTCCAGACAGAGTCAGGGGAGATGGACTTTCCCAAGAAAGTTGAGATTCGAGGCTACAACCCGAACTACAAACCCCACCCTGTTCAAATCAAGAGGGCTGTCGAACTTTTAGCAAACGCCTTCAGACCTCTAATATTAGCGGGCGGAGGCGTCATTACGTCAGGAGCCTCTGACGACCTCATTAAGCTGGCGGAGCTTTTGTTTGCCCCCATAGCTATCACTCTAATGGGGAAAGGATGCGTTCCTGAAGATCATCCTCTGTTCCTTGGATTGATGGGAATGCACGGCACCCCAGACGCAAACAGTCTAGTGAATGAGGCTGATGTGGTTCTGGCGGTTGGAACAAGATTCTCGGACAGAACCACATGCAATTTGGATAGTTTTTGCCCCGAAGCTAAGATAATACATGTTGACATAGATGCCGCTGAGGTTGGCAAGAACGTGAAGGCCTTCCTGCCTCTCATAGCCGACGCTAAAATGGCTTTGAAAGCAATGTACGATATGTTATCGAAGAAAATGATGAAGAGAGAGTCTCTGTGGTTTAAGAGAACGGAGCAGTTGGCGGATTATATTCGAAATCAAGAGAGCAGCGATGGTGGATACGTGAGTCCGGTCAAACTAATGTCTCAGCTTCGAAAAGTCCTACCATTGGACACCATAATTACTACGGAGGTAGGGCAGAATCAGATGTGGGCGACTCTGTACTTTAAGATCTTCAAGCCTAGGACCTTCATCAGCTCTGGCGGCCTTGGGACGATGGGTTTCGGCTTCCCCGCCGCCATAGGCGCCAAGGTCGCTCGACCAGAAGTTCCCGTGGTTGACATCGCCGGAGATGGAAGCTTCCTGATGACAGAGCAAGATCTAGCCTGCTCAATCACAGAAAAGATCCCTGTAACAGTGCTTATCATTAACAATAGAATGTTGGGGCTGCCCGCCCAATGGCAGAGGCTCTTCTACAATAGAAGATACGCTTCCTCGGAGTTGAAAGGTGTGCCCGACTTCGTAAAGCTGAGTGAGGCCTATGGCGCACAGGGTTTTCGGCTAGAATCGCTCGGAGACCTTCAAAAGATTGTGAAAAAAGCCATAAGTAGTGAGGTCACAACCGTAATAGACGTTCCTGTCTCGCCTGAGGCAGACGTGTTTCCAATGGTGCCTGCTGGAGCACATCTCAAAGACATCATGTGGGGATAGGAAGCAATGACAGAAACGCACATTATATCAACGATTGTGGAGCATAAGCCCGGAGTTCTCTACGAGGTGTCAAACATGTTTAGGCGTAGAGGCTTCAACATTGAGAGCATCTCCGTAGGCCCAACCGAACAAGAGGGTCTGGCTAGGATGACGATTATGGTCAGAGGAGACGAGGCTACAGTTGAACAGGTGACTAAGCAGCTACACAAATTGATCGACGTTATCAAGGTGGTTAAGCTGGATCCGAATAAGTCTGTTATTCGAGAAATGGCGCTCGTTAAGGTTCACATAGCCAATTCAAACGCAAGATCCGATGTCATGCAGTATGCGAATATCTTCAGGGGAAACGTGATCGATGTTTCTCCCGAGTCTCTGACGATAGAGATAACGGGAGATTCAGAGAAGATTGACGCCTTTATGGAGATTTGTCGAGCGTTTGGCGTGAAAGAGGTAGCCCGAACGGGCATAACTGCGCTTCAAAGAGGAGGTAGAGCCGTAGGAGGCTAAACCCCGATTGAGATTTGAGGTGCCCATATGGTAAAGATATATTATGATAAGGATGCAGACGTATCGGTTCTAAAAGGCAAGGCGGTAGCCGTAATCGGCTACGGAAGTCAAGGACAAGCTCAAGCCAACAATATGCGTGACTCAGGAGTGAACGTTATTCTTGGCCTGAGACCGGGTGGAAGATCGTTTTCCGTTGCCAAGAAAGACGGTTTCAACGTTATGAGTATCAGAGAAGCAGCAAAGATCGGTGATATCATACATATCCTGATACCGGACACTGAGCAGGCAAAGGTCTATCGAGAGGAGATCTCTCCCAATTTGAAGGCCGGGAAAACGCTAGGTTTCGCCCACGGCTTCAACATACACTTCAAGCAGATTTCGCCGCCATCGAACGTCGATGTCATTATGGTCGCGCCAAAAGCGCCGGGCCCCTCGTTGAGAGAGTTCTATCTGAAAAAAGCTGGTGTTCCAGCCCTGATCGCCGTTCAACAAGACTACTCTGGAAGAGCGAAACAGACTGCTTTAGCCATGGCGAAGGCTATCGGATGCACCCGGGCAGGGGTCATCGAGACCACGTTCAAGGATGAGACCGAAAGCGATCTGATCGGCGAGCAAATCGTTTTGGTAGGTGGACTGATGGAGCTGATTCGCAATGGTTTCGAGGTTCTTGTAGATTTAGGCTATCCGCCGGAGCTGGCGTACTTTGAAGCTTGCAACGAGGCGAAACTGATAATCGACCAGATCTTCAAAGGAGGTATGACGGGTATGCTGAACGCTGTCTCGGACACGGCAAAGTACGGAGGCATCGCTGTCGGCCCCAAGGTGATCGATGAACATGTCCGGAGAAACATGGTCGAAGCGGCTAAGAGGGTTCAGAGCGGCGCCTTTGCTAAAGAGTGGATTGAGGAAGACGCGAAGGGTAGGCCTTTCATGAAGGAAGCCTTGAGGAAGTGGGAGAACCACCGGTTGGAGAAGGTTGGCAAAGCGATCAGAGCCATGTACACGCAGCCTTCTGGAGAAGGGAAAGATGAACGTCATCGAGAAGATACTGGCTAAGGCTTCGGGTAAGAGAGAGACACACGCTGGGGAGATCGTCGAAGCAAGAATAGACAAGGCAATGGCGAATGATATCACCGCGCCCCTAGCGATCATGGCATTCGAGAAGATGGGTGGCAAAAAGGTCTGGGACAAAGAGAAGGTGATCTTGGTCATCGACCACCTGTCACCGCCCAGTAGCGATCAGTCGGCGAAAGTTCAGAAGATGATGCGAGACTTCGCAGAGGAGCAGGACCTGAAATATTTTTACGATGTTGGACGGGGAGGTGTATGTCATCAAGTGATGGTTGAGAGGCACGTGATGCCTGGCGAGGTGATCGTTGGTGCCGACTCGCATACAACCACTTACGGCGCCTTAGGCGCCTTCTCGACGGGAATAGGATCCACGGAGATTGCCTCAGTTTTCTTGACAGGAAAGCTGTGGTTCAAAGTACCCAAAGCTATGGACATCGTCGTAAACGGCGAGCTGAAGGAACCTGTTTCCCCTAAGGATTTGATACTCTACACCATCGGCCAGATGGGGGCCGATGGAGCCACATACATGGGCGTCAAATTCTCGGGAGAAGCCGTCGAAGGTATGGATGTAGAGGGTAGACTGACCATTTGCAACATGGTCGTTGAAATGGGCGCGAAGAACGGGATAATAGAGCCTGATGGAAAGGTCTACAAGTATCTGGGTAAGCCCTTGGGCAAGGCTTTGAAGGATGATGTGGACGCCGAGTACGCAAAGACGGTTGAATACGACGCCACAAAGCTTGAGCCGATGGTCGCTTGTCCTCCTTCTGTTGACAACGTTAAACCTGTGTCAGAAGTGGAGGGCATCGAAATCGACCAGGCTTTGATCGGCTCATGCACAAACGGTCGATTGAGTGACCTCCGCGTGGTAGCCAAGATTCTTGAGGGCAGAAAAGTGAAAAACGGCGTTAGGGCGCTCGTCGTTCCTGCCTCCCAAGAGGTCTATAAGAACGCCTTGAAGGAGGGCCTGATAGAAACCTTCATAGATGCGGGGGCTATGGTCTGCAACCCGAATTGCGGCCCCTGTTACGGGGGCCATATGGGACTATTGGCTGAAGGTGAGGTTTGCCTCAGCTCGTCTAACAGAAACTTCGTGGGCCGAATGGGGAGCCCAAAGGCTGAGGTCTATTTGGCATCGCCAGCGACGGTCGCTGTCTCAGCAGTTACAGGCCGAATAACGGACCCACGTTCTTGGGAGGCTTAGTCTTGGAAATCCGTGGAAAGGCCATAAGATACGGCGATGACGTCAACACCGATCTGATCATTCCAGGCAAATATCTGACAATTACCGATTCGGAAGAGTTGGCTAAGCACGCAATGGAGGGTCTAGATCTGGAATTTTCACGCAAAGTGAGGGAGAGGAGCATCATCGTCGCTGGCCGAAATTTTGGTTGTGGCTCAAGCCGGGAACAGGCACCTCTGGCATTAAAGTACTCTGGGGTTAAGTGCATTGTCGCGGAGAGTTTTGCGAGAATTTTCTACAGGAATGCCATAAACATAGGTCTTCCAGTGCTGGAATGCGAAGGAATATCGGAGATCGTTAATGAGGGCGATGAACTGAAGATCAAACTAAAAGCGGGGGTAATAGAAAACGTTTCAAGCGGGAAAGTTGTCCATGTATCGCCCATTCCTGACTTCCTATTGGAGATTGTTGAGGGTGGCCTCGTAGAGTATGTTAGGCGTAGGAGCGTTGGTTAAATGAAGTATACGATTTCGCTGATTCGTGGAGACGGCATAGGTTCAGAACTCTCGGAAGCCACGTTAAGAGTGTTGGAAGCAGCTCAAACCGTGAGTGGGGTCAAATTTGATCTGGTGGAGGCTGAGGCCGGTGACGCCTGCTTTAAAAAGAGAGGTGTGGCGCTGCCTGATGAAACCATCAAGATAATTGAGTCGTCGAACGCGTGTCTTAAGGGGCCGGTGGGCGAAACCGCCGCCGACGTTATAGTCCGTCTCAGAATCATGTTTGACCTCTACGCGAACATTAGACCAGTCAAAGCATACCCGAATGTCCCGGCCTTAAAACCTAACATAGACTTCGTAATCGTGAGGGAGAATACCGAGGATGTCTACAGAGGTCTCGAATTCGATCTCGACAAAGATACCGCCATATGCTTACGCGTAATAACGCGTAGGAGCAGCGAAAGGATAGCTGAATACGCCTTACAGCTGGCTAGAGATCGGGCACAGAAGCGCGTGGTAACCGCGGTGCATAAGTCGAACGTGATGAGGAAAACATGCGGCCTATTCGCTCAGGCTTGCAGAGATGTGGCGAAGAAGTATCCTGACATTCAATTGAACGAGCTATACGTCGATGCGGCGTCGATGCAGCTAGTGAAGAATCCGAATCAGTTTGACGTGATCGTGACGACGAACATGTTTGGCGACATCCTATCCGACGAAGCGTCGATATTGGTCGGCGGGTTGGGAATGGCTCCCGGAGCCAACATTGGCAAAAACTTCGCCCTCTTTGAGCCTGTGCACGGGTCGGCTCCGAAACACGCTGGGAAGCGAATTGCGAATCCCTGCTCGATGATTCTCGCCTCTGCCATGATGTTCGAATGGCTAGGTCGCAAGTATTCGGACAAACAATGCATCTTAGCGTCAAAAGAGGTCGAGAGGGCTGTGAGCAGCACTCTTGGAGCTGGGACCTTGACCCCAGATCTCGGGGGAAAAGCGAAGACCGATGAGTTTGGGGAGGCCGTTGCGAAGAGGCTTAAGGGGTGAGGCGATATGCCGAAAAGATCCGTTGAAAGCATTACAATTTTTGATACAACGCTGCGAGACGGGGCGCAAAGTCCGGGCTTCTCCGCATCTACAAACGAGAAGCTCATCATTGCAAGACAGCTCGACAGACTGGGCGTCGACGCAATAGAGGCTGGTATGCCCATCTCCTCCAAGGGCGAATTGGAGTCTGTCAGGCTCATAGCTAAAGATGGTTTGAAGGCAAAGGTCTGTGCTCTCGCAAGGTCGATTCAGGCTGACATAGACGCGGCTGTGGACAGCGGCGTTGATTACGTTCACATCTTCATTGCCACATCCGATATACATCTAGAACACAAGCTGAAGTTGAGCAGAGAGCAAGCGCTCCAGAAAGCAGTGGAGTCCATAGACTACGCTAAGTCGCATGGCCTGTCTGTCGAATACTCTGCTGAAGACGCCACGCGGACAGATCTGCATTATCTCAAATCCTTCTACAAAGCAGTCGACGAGGCCGGAGCCGACATACTGAATGTGCCGGATACCGTAGGTACCATGACGCCGAAAGGCATGTCTCGACTTATCGAAGAGCTGAAGGCGGTCGTCAAGAAGCCGCTTAGCGTACACTGCCATAATGACTTTGGGCTGGCCGTCGCGAACACGCTTGCCGGTATAGAGGCCGGGGCCTCGCAAGCACATGTTTCAATAAACGGCTTAGGAGAAAGAGCGGGCAACGCTTCTCTAGAGGAAGTGATTGTCGCCCTTAACCTGCTCTACGGCTGGAAGACAAACGTGAAGACAGAGCTGATATATCAGACCTCCCAGCTTGTCTCAAGGCTTGGAGGGATACCGGTGCAGCCAAACAAGGCGATTGTCGGAGAAAATGCCTTCGCGCATGAGGCAGGCATACACACCCATGCCCTCATTGCGTCGCCTTTGACCTACGAGCCTATTAAACCCGAGTTTGTGGGTAGGAGCAGAAGGTTCGTTGCGGGAAAACTTTCGGGCTCCCATGGAATCATGGCACAGCTAGAGGGCTTTGGTCTTCATCCTACTAAGGACCAACTCAGTGAGATAGTCGGTAAGGTGAAGGAGCGCGGGGATAAAGGTGAGAGGGTGACGGATAACGATTTGCTGAAGATAGCAATGAGCGTGATGGGTGATGTGGTTCCTCTAGAGAAGAGGGTGGAGCTCAACGAGTTCGCCGTCATGACAGGGTCCAAGGTGACGCCGACAGCGTCTGTTACGATTCTGCTTGACAAAAAGGCGTTTTCTTCAGCGGAGACAGGTGTCGGACCCGTTGACGCGGCCATGCGGGCGATACAGAAGATTACGAGCGATGTGGTCAACGTGAGGCTTAAAGAATACCGGCTAGAAGC
>CAYZTF010000012.1:0-4044 GCA_964481305.1 uncultured Candidatus Bathyarchaeia archaeon
CTTCACAGACTCAAAGTTCTTTTTGACCTCGTCTATGAAGCCTTTGAGGAGGTCGCCATGGAAGACCTTCACAAAAAAGTTGCCGCCTGACCTGAGGGACTTGATCGCCATCGCAAGCGACGCGGTAGCTAAATCGATTTGACGCGCATGATCCACTTCCCACACGCCGCTGAGATTCGGAGAAGCATCGGATAGCATGACATCCGGATTCCTGGGAAGACCTTCCATGATCCTGTCGAGAGTTTTCGGATCCGATACATCAGCAATCACAGTCTTAACGTTGGGGAAACCAAACGGCTGCATCGGCTTGATATCTACCGCAAGGACGTAACCTTCCTCTCCAACTATGGTTCTCGTTGCTTGCGTCCATCCGCCTGGGGCAGCCCCTAGGTCGACGACTACATCGCCCCTTCTAAGAACTCTATGCTTATTTGCTGTTTGAAGAAGCTTGTAGGCTGCTCTGCTTCGATAACCCTCCTCTTTCGCGAGGCGATGGTACGGGTCTCGTTCTCGTTCCCTGAGCCATCTCTTAGGCAATACTATTCTTCCTTAGCGGGTTCTCCGCCACCCACCGTCTCTAGGAGCCAAAGCTCCATCTTCTCGCAGGCTTCAGGAGAAGTCTCGCCGCCACGGCAACATTTGACTACGACCGCGCACGTAGTACATGGAACCCCTAGGACAGAGTCCACCGTCGCCGGGCGCCTCGTCGCAAACAGCCTATACGTCCATCGGCCATCAAGAAGCTCCCTTTCCCTTCTAACAAGCTTCTTCTTTTCCAGCTTCAAGGCGAGCCTTGAGCCTTCGCGGCTGCTTGCGCCTAAGGCTCTCCATAGGTCGCTCTGGAGTATCCCTTGCTCTTCTGCCTCCAAGATGACTTTGAGCGCACGATTCTCGAGGCTGTCGCGTTTAGACATCCTTGAAACAATACCTCTTTTTCTTAATTATATACGAACTCGCAAAAATTAAAGATTACATCGAACCTTGATTTGCCACTTAGCGTTGAGCGGATCCGAGGCTACTCTATTTGTCTCACTCTCCACGAATTGAAAGGACACTGTCTCCAGCAGTAGTAGCTCCTCTTCCTCGAACAGTTCCTGCATTCCGCGTTTTCGAAAAGTCGTGGTTTACGAATTTTTTGGGCTACCTTCTCGCCCATTAAGATACCACAACATATTATGCGAAGCCTCGTAGATAAGCGTCTCGTTTGCGATAGAATTCAACATGAACATTCTTTAGATGATTCCTCCAGACAGCGGATTTTGCAAGAGGGACGGAGCCAGACAGCTTCCATTCAGGCAGAACCCGAAACGATTAAAAAAGAGTCCTTGAATGGATATTGCGATACACATGCCAAAGCCAGACGAGGTTCTTAGCGGAAGAGATACCGCTAAGCTAGAGGCTCTCAACAACCCCCATGTTATGAAGCTCGTTCGGAAATACATCGAGTTGTGCAAGCCTTCGAAGGTCACAGTTATCACGGACGATCCGATTGATATAGCCTATGTCCGCAAACTGGCTCTCGACAACAAAGAAGAGGCGAAATTGAGGGCGGCTGGCCACACGATCCACTTTGACGGTTACTACGATTTAGCCCGTGATGTAGGAAACACTGCAATTCTTCTGCCAGCGGGCCAAAGATTAAGCCGCGGAATCAACTGGAAAGAACGCGAGGCCGGACTGAAGGAGATCATGGCCCTATTTGATGGCGCTATGAGGGGCAAAGAATGCCTCGTGCTCTTCTTCTGCCTAGGACCGACAAACTCCAGATTCTCCATTCCAGCCTTACAATTAACGGACTCAGCCTACGTTGCTCATAGTGAGGGCCTCCTTTACCGGAGAGGATACGAACAGTTCAAGAAGTTGAAGGGCTCCGATGACTTCTTCACATTTCTACACTCCGCTGGAGAACTCGACGAAAGAAACTGCACAAAGAACACAGACAAGCGGAGAATCTATATTGACGCTGTGGACAAGAAGGTTTACTCGGTCAACAACCAATACGCCGGAAACAGCATCGGATTGAAGAAGCTTGCTCTCCGCCTCGCCATATACAAGGCAAACCACGAGGGCTGGCTCGCAGAGCACATGTTCATCATGGGGGTTCATCCTGAGGGCAAGAATCGAGTCACATACTTCACAGGGGCCTTCCCGAGCGCCTGCGGAAAAACCTCCACAGCCATGATTCCAGGCCAGAGCATCGTCGGAGACGACATCGCCTACATCAAGGAGGACGAGGAAGGGAACCCTCGAGCCGTAAACATCGAGTCGGGCATCTTCGGGATAATCACCGACGTGAATACTATTGACGACCCGTTGATCTACGAGGCTTTGACCACTCCGAGGGAACTCATCTTCTCCAACGTACTGGTCGCCGACGGGGTGCCCTACTGGCTGGGCATGGGGCGCAACGATGTCCCAAAAAGAGGGGTCAACCACTCTGGCGAATGGTTCGAGGGGAAGAGGGACGCTCAAGGTAATGTGATTCCGTTGTCTCACCCAAACGCCAGATATACTATGCGGGTCAGCGAACTCGATAACTTCGACCCGAAGCTCGATGACCCTGAGGGCGTCGTCGTACGCGGGATCTTGTACGGTGGACGCGACTCAGATACAAACGTACCGATCTATGAGGCTTTGAGCTGGGAGCATGGTGTGTACGTTGGCGCCACTATCGAGTCCGAGACCACCACGGCCACGATCGGCAAGACAGGCGTCAGGGTTTTGAACCCCATGTCAAACATGGACTTCTTGACCGTGCCATTGGGAACCTACCTCACCAACCACATCAAGTTTGGCAGGAAGTTGAAGAACTGTCCGAGAGTTTTTGCCTCCAACCATTTCCTAAAGTCCGGAGATAAGTACTATAATGAGAAGGTTGACAAGAAGGTCTGGTTGCTTTGGGCTGAAGGCCGCGTCCACAGCGATTACGAAGACGTCGAGACCCCCGTCGGATACCTGCCCAAGTACGAGGATCTGAAGACGCTCTTCAAACAGGTCTTCAACCGAAATTACAAGAAGGAGGACTACAAACTGCAGTTCTCCATCCGTGTTGACAAGCTTCTCGAAAAGTTCGCGAGAATGGAAGAATTCTACAAGTCCGAGCCCGACATGCCCAGAGAGTTCTGGGACGTACACAATCGGCTGAAGGCTGGAATTGAGACACTCAAGGCCGAAACCGGCAAGTCTGAAGTCCCTCCCTCCTTCTTCCTTTAGGCGCAGGCAGTGCTATCTATCGCGCATCGTTCTAAGGAATTTGAGCACCTCCTCGTCGGACAGATCGTGCCATTGCTGGTAGGCATCTGCAACGGCGAACACGGGCCCGGCTCTAATGTTCAGACATATCAGGGCATCGACGTTCGGAGCTACAAGATCCACGGCAGACGTTGAGGCTGTGGGGACGGCGACAATCGTCCTCTTCGGACCACGCCCGTACACAGATTTCACGGCAGAAAGCATAGTGTAACCCGAAGCTAAGCCATCATCAACTATGACCACTACCTTATTCTCCAGATTTGGAGGGGATTCATCACCCCTGAACTTCAGAGCCCTTTCCCTTATCACCTCTCTTGCTTGAGAGATGGCCCGATGAATTACCTCGTCAGTTAACCCTAAACGCAGTATCAAGGCCTCGTTCAGCACGACCGATCCATCCCATGAAACGGCACCGAAACCTGCTTCGGTGTTCCAAGGAATCTGCACCTTTCTAACCACTATCACATCGAACGGAGCACTGAGCCTCCTAGCCACAGTACATCCTACAGGAACGCCCCCCGCCGGTATCGCCAAAAGCTGCACGTCCTCGCCGAGTACATGGTTCCTAAGTTTGGTTGCCAAGAGTTCGCCCGCGTGAACTCTATCCCTGAAGACGCAGCCTCTGTTTCTGTAAGCCGGCTCATCGAAGACGTTAGTCCTCAAATCAGGCTCCTCCAATCTGAAGCTCTTCACGGGAATCCAGAAACTTGGGATTCAAGGTGCACATGCTGCAGTATCAGTTCTTCTCGTTGGAAAAATAGTTTTGCCACGTCCACGAATAGACGAGCAGAA
>CAYZTF010000012.1:4144-6898 GCA_964481305.1 uncultured Candidatus Bathyarchaeia archaeon
CCACCTCCAGGTCCTCCAGGTGGTCCTCCGGCTCTGGTCTTGGAAGACGCGATGACGTCATCCACTCTAAGTATCATGGAAACTGCTTCCGTGGCAGACTTTACAACCTGCTCCTTCACAGACATAGGGTCGTAGATGTCGAGTTTCGCCATATCAACGACTTTGCCTTCGAACACATCGACTCCTGCCCATTTCTCGCCCTTTTCGTGGCGGGCCCTCAAGTCTACGGCGATGTCTATGGGGTCTAAGCCGGAGTTCTCGGCCAACGTGATGGGTATAACCTCCATCGATTCAGCGAATCCAATCGCCGCCAACTGTATTCTGCCTGAGAGGCCTTCTGCCCATTCCCTTAGCTTTGACGCGACTTCCATCTCTGGCGCTCCACCGCCCGCAGCCACCTTCGGCTTTACTACTACGTCGCGGACTACACAGAGGGCGTCGTGGACCGCACGCTCAGCCTCGTCAACAACCTTCTCAGTAGCTCCTCTAACCAGCATCGTTAACGCTTTTGGATTCACGCATCCTTCAACGAAAATCCATTCGTCTTCACCAAGCTTCCGTTCCTCCACAAGTTTCGACTTTCCAAGATCTTTACTCGTAATATCCTTCAGGTTCATCACCACCCGTCCGCCCGTCGCCTTAGCCAGCTTGTCCATGCTCGACTCCTTCACCCTTCGGACGGCCACGATGTTCTTCTTAGCGAGGAAGTGCTGAACCATGTCGTCTATTCCTTTCTGGCACATGACGACGTTGGCTCCAACTTCAGCGATCTTGTCAGCCATCTCCTTCATCAACGTCTCTTCCTCGTCGAGGAAGGCCTTCATCTGATTCGGACTGTCGATGTTGATCTTAGCGTCGAACTCCGTCTTCTCGATCTCAAGGGCACAATTCAAGAGGGCAATCTTCGCGTTCTCAACTCTCTTCGGCATCCCAGGGTGCACGACCTCCTTCTCCATCGCTATTCCCTGTATCAGCTTGGTCTCGACTAGGGATCCTCCGGCTTTCTTCTCAACCTCGATGTTATCGATGTCAACCTTGTACGCTTCGCCATCCTTCTCAGCAACTTTGAGCACCGCGTCTACCGCTAAGTCGGCAAGATAGTCACTATTATCTCGCACAAGTTTGCTGGCCATCGACGTTATAGCAACCTTCTTCAACATCTCACGATCGGTCGGAGAGGTCTTGATCGCGATGTCGTCCAAAATCTTCAGCGCTCTATCTGAAGCTTGCTTATAGCCGTCTACGATGATCGTTGGGTGAACGTTCTTGTCTAAAAGCTCCTCTGCCTTCTCAAGCAACCGTCCTGCAAGAACAACTACGGATGTGGTTCCGTCTCCAACCTCGTCGTCGGTTGTCTTCGCCACCTCCACCATCATCTTCGCCGCCGGATGCTCCACATCAATCTCCTTAAGTATTGCAGCACCGTCGCCGGTTATCGTCACGTCTCCAAGCGTGTCGACGAGCATCTTGTCCATCCCTCTTGGGCCAAACGATGACTTGATGACGTCGGCTATGATCCGCGCTGCCATTATATTGGATCTCTGCGCATCTCTTCCTCTCGATCGACTAGTTCCTTCCCTAAGTATCAAGACGGGTTGACCACTTATCTGAGCAGGTATAGCTTCTGTCAATACTCATTACCTCCTTTAGCAGCAACATAGAGTTGTGGATAGGATTTAAATTTTACTCGAACGAAACACGTCAGACTTCGCATAGATTATCAGAAACAGCCTCAAAATGTTCCGTAATTCTGCGTTAAATTGGACATCTCAACGGATTGACACGTAAACAGGTCAGTTTCTATTAGCTACTCAAATACGTGTTCATTATCGAGACCAGCTTATTTTCGGCTTTTCTCAGATGAGAACCTTTTTTGAGTGCCCAAGATCGGCTGTTCTTCAACCGCCCTTTCCGATTCCTTAGCATCCTTTTGACCTCGACAGGGGAGGGGCCTCCTAGCGTCTTATGCACTTCGATGAACTTCACAGGATCTATCGAGTCTCGAATGTCTTCAACGCTTACATTCAAGAGGATGCCAGCAGTTTTTTTGGCCACATCTCGCAACAATTGTGGAGTTACATCCTTCAGCGTAAGATTACTTTCTACTAGATTCTTTGTCAAGACTCCGACAATCTTATGAGCAATTCTAAATGGAACGCCATGTTTCCTGACGAGCATATTGGCTAGCTCTGTCGCTGTGGAGAAGCTGGCCAGAGCCTTCTCAGATACGTCTTTCACTTTGAGATGGGGCACTACCTGAGAGAGCATAAACAGTGCTTCATTCATAGTTTTCATGGAGTTCCAAAGCGTGGGGGTGATCTCTTGAAGATCCAAGTTATAGACGGAGGGTAGGCCTTTGAGTGTTGCAACCGACTTCAAAAAGTCGCTCACGGTCTGACCCGTTCTCGCACGTATGACTTCCAGAAGATCCGGGTTTTTCTTCTGCGGCATAATGCTACTCGTCGAAGAGAGGCTGTCGGGAACCTCTATCATCCCAAAGTCTGAGGAACCCCAAAGGATCAAGTCGTCAACCAATCGACCTAGATTTGTCGACATAACAGTCAGATCGGCTAAGATCTCCAGAATGAAGTCCCTAGCGTTAACGGCGTCGATCGAGTTTTCAAGTATGCCCTCAAAGCCTAAAAGCTCAGCCACTCTTTCTCTATTTATTGGAAAGCTGGTGGTGGCCAATGCCCCCGCGCCCATCGGAGACATGTTTACACGATCGTAGGCATCCATAAGCCTGTTGAGATC
>CAYZTF010000012.1:6998-14528 GCA_964481305.1 uncultured Candidatus Bathyarchaeia archaeon
CTCTTCAAGAGATTTGCCATCTTTGTCTGCAGCCCCCAGATCTCGATAAAGCCCTGCGACCATGCTTGGTCGAAACTCGTTCCGATGTTGTAGGTGGCCAAGTCGTGGTCGTAAAGCGACATGGGGGAGGAGCGACCCACGATCTGAAAGCCTCCTTTGTACAGCTTCAATTTAACATTTCCAGAGACGCGAACCTGCGTCTCGTTAATAAACGCTCCTAGATCCTCCTTCAACGGATCAGTCCAGAGACCAGCATAGACGAGGAACGCCCATTGCGCATCCACCATCTGCTTGAATTGGATCTCATGTTTTGTGAGCACCATCTTCTCCAAATCGTGATGAGCCTCAAGTAGCACGGTGGCGGCGGGACATTCGTAAACCTCTCTAGATTTTACTCCGACGAGGCGGTCTTCCATGTGGTCAATGCGACCCACGCCATGCTTACCAGCGATCTCGTTCAAGTTCTGAATAAGCTCCGCAGGCTCCAGATGATCGTCATTGATGGCTCGAGGAACCCCTTCCTCAAAAGCAATCGCGACATATTCCGGCTTCTCAGGCGCCTTCTCAGGCGGCACCGTCCATTCGAAGACTTCACTCGGAGGCTCTTGATCCGGAAGATCTAGAACCCCGCATTCTATTGAGCGACCCCAAAGGTTTTCATCAATGCTGTACGGATTGCTTAGATTTACCGGGATTCTAACGCCGTTTGCCTCAGCGAACTTTATCTCTTCGTCTCTGGTCATCTTCCACTCCCGAACAGGGGCAATAATGCTTAGGTCTGGCGCCAACGACTTTATCGTAACATCAAAGCGGACCTGATCGTTTCCCTTGCCTGTGCATCCGTGAGCGACGCTCGAGGCCCCCTCCTTTCTAGCTATCTCCACCATTTTCGATGCTATCAAAGGCCTCGATAAGGCACTGTTAATGGGATATTTTCCCTCATAAAGTGCGTTGGCCTTAATAGCAGGGAAGACGTAGTGTCTGGCAAACTCTTCCTTGGCATCTATCGAGTAGTGCTTCAAGACTCCGAGGCTTTTCGCCTTCTCTCCGATCGCTCTGAAATCTTCCTTTTGACCTACGTCCAGCGTTACCGTCACCACATCTAAATCATATTTCTCTTGAAGCCACTTGATCATGACCGAAGTGTCCAATCCACCGGAGTAAGCGAGTACTACAGGGTTCTTCAAACGTTCTTTTCTTCCTTACAACGAAGTAGAAAGAGTATTGAGCCTGAGAAAGCCTTATATAATTTTTGGTCAATTTAACAAACTTTGTAATATGCGTGACCAAAATTGGTCAACTCGATATCTGGGGTAGTCCAAACCCTCATAAACAGCGACCTTTCGCTTCAAGACGCTTTGCAGCGAAGGTACGGAAACTACAGCGCCATAGCAAGGGTCTTGAAACCTAAGGTAGAAGAGGCTTTAGCACGCAAAGTCAAGCTCGAGGCCTTAATAACCTCTGTCAAAAGAACCACGACCAGTTACAGGTTTCAGTCGAAAGACTTGATGAAGGTGATCGCGAACAGCGTCATAAACTTGAGAACGGATGTCGCAAAGATCTCCGTCGAGAAAACTAGCGAAACCTTAAGGAGCATAAGGGAAGCGTTGGCAAGCTACTCAGAGGAGTTCTTTCAGGTTTTAGAGGGCATATCCGCGATAACATTGGTCTTTGATCAAAAGCTGTTTGACGATGTCAAGTCGATATTCGGGAAAGAGAAAGTTCTGGACGAAAAACGTAATCTGGCGGCAATAGTCGTCCATAGCTCTCGAGACATCATAAACCTGCCGGGATGCGCCATCGCGTTCTATAATCCGGTTTCAAGGAACCACATAAACATCGAGGAGACGATGAGCTGCTTCACCGACACAATAATAATCCTGAAAATGGAAGACGTCGGAAGAGCCTTCGCAGTTCTTACCGACCTGAAAAATGAGGCAAGAAAAAACATGGAAAAATAGGAACTAAGTAAGCATAATCGATACGAATCCGATTAAGATCAATACCTTCTATGCTTCTGATAACATTCTCTACAATAGACCGGGCGTCCTTCCGTAGGCTTGAACGGGACTTCTGTCTCGTTTCCGCAGTCGGAACAGGTTACCTTGTACATCCGTCTAGGAGCGCCGTATCCACGTGTCTCATCACTCATCTGTATACACCTCTTTCCAAATTTTAACTATACAAAAGACCGCTGAGCCAGTACCTCTTGTATAATACTTCAAAAATTAGCGACGTAGCTACTTTTAAAGTTATGCTATCAAACAATGTGCTAAAGATTGAACAACGGCTGCCTGAAGCCCTGAGATTCCCGTGCGCTATTCGTTACTCTTGATGAAATTTAGGAGACCCCCGGCTTTCAGTATACGCAACTCCCTTGAAGTCAAATCATGTTTCACCGGAATGTTCAATTGCTCGGTCCTATTCTTCAGAATCGGTTCCTCTTCTAACCTCGACAGGTCCAACTCAAGCACATCATCGTTCGAAAGCCTTTCGTAATCAGACAGGCTCTGAAACACCAATGGAACTATGCCATAGTTGACCAGGTTTGCCCGATGAATTCTCGCAAATGACTTTGCCACCACGCCTTTGACGCCTAGGTACATTGGAGCTAAGGCGGCGTGTTCTCTACTTGATCCTTGTCCATAGTTTTTGCCAGCCACGATGAAGCCGCCGTTCTTCTCTTTAGCTCTCTTCGGAAAAATTGGATCCACAGTCTCGAAGACGTGGTCTGCTATGGCCGGAATGTTTGATCTCAGAGGAAGTATCTTGGCTCCCGCAGGCATGATGTGGTCAGTAGTGATGTTGTCTCCAACCTTGATCAACACCACACCTTCAAGCTTCGCCGGGAGTTTCCTCCGAACGGGCACGGGCTTAATATTCAGGCCGCGAACTATCCGCACCTTTTCAGGGGTTTCAGACGGGTAGACAAACAGATTATCGTCAACAATAAACTTCTTAGGCATCTCTATCTTTGGCGCTTCGCCAAACTTGCGAGGATCTGTTAAGACGCCGTTCAGCGCCGTCACGGCAGCCGTCTCCGGACTCACCAGGTAGATCTGTGCGTCCGCCGTGCCCGAGCGCCCCTTAAAGTTTCGATTGAAGGTTCTGACGCTTACCTCCGCTGTGGCAGGGGCTTGACCCATACCTATGCACGGTCCACAGGAAGCCTCCAATATTCTGGCGCCCGCTTTAATGATGTCAGCTAGAGCCCCGTTCCGAGCCAACATCACGAGAACCTGACGAGAACCCGGTGAAATTGCCAACGATACTTCGGAGTTCACTTTTCTTCCCCTCAGTATCGACGCGACGGTCATCAAGTCTTGGTAGGATGAGTTTGTGCATGATCCTATGCAAACTTGGTCAACGCTCAGACCTTCAACTTCCGCCACAGGAACGACGTTTTCGGGACTGTGAGGTTTGGCGACCAGCGGTTCAAGTGTGCTCAGATCGATATCCATGGCTTCGTCGTACGCAGCATCGCTATCTGCTTTAAGGCCGATCCACTGATCAGCTCTTCCCTGCGCCTCAAGAAACCGATGAGTAAGCTCGTCTGACGGGAATATCGATGCAGTCGCCCCGGTCTCCGCGCCCATATTAGCGATCGTCGCTCTCTCTGGAACGGTCAAAGCCTCAACACCCGGCCCACAATACTCAAGGATTTTTCCAACTCCACCCTTCACGCCTATGCGCCTCAGGACCTCAAGAACAACATCTTTGGCGGAAACGAGTGGAGGAAGCTCACCCACGAGCCTGATTCCAAATATTCTCGGAACTCTGATGTAGTAAGGGCCTCCGCCCATCGCTACTGCCACATCCAAGCCACCCGCGCCTATGGCTATCATACCTATTCCTCCAGCTGTGGGCGTGTGAGAGTCTGAGCCGAGTAGGGTCCAACCCGGCCTCGCGAAACGTTCAAGGTGAACCTGGTGGCATATGCCGTTGCCTGCCTTGCTCAGAATGACGCCGTACTTCTGAGCGACGCTCTGCAAGTATCTATGGTCGTCCGCGTTCATGTAGTCCGTCTGAAGCGTGTTATGATCTATATAGCTCACGCTCAGCTTCGTCTTGACACGTGGAATGCCGAGGGCTTCAAACTGCAGGTAGGCCAACGTGCCCGTGGAGTCTTGGGTTAAGGTCTGATCAACCCGTAACCCTACCTCGGCTCCCTTCTCGAAGGATCCTTCAACGATGTGTTCCTCCAATATCTTCTGCACCAGAGTCTCACTCACAGTCCGTTCCCTCCGTCAGAATGTGCCGAATCATTACTATATTAGAAACGAATCTAACGCAAAGCGAGCTTCGATTAGTTAGTCGTAGCAAAAGACTTTGACTGAATATAAAGATTGTCTGTACAGCTATGAGTCATAGGAGCGGAACAGTATTTCAAGCAGTTTTTCAGAGCCTCAACGCTTATAGTATTTGTAGATCTCTATGTCTGGACGTTGCTTATGGTATATTACGTTGTAGGCGTTCAAGTAGTCTTTTTCATTCATTCGGAATATATCGGGGTTTATCCTCCTCTTGACTGCCAAGTAGTACGCTAGCAGATACAGTGGCATTATATATGGTATGGGTGTAAAGACCTCGTCCAGATTGTCAGAGATCTCGACGACTTTGTCTGAAAGCTTTGAGATCTTTGCGTCGCCCTTCCTTACCAGAGATAGCGTGGTCGACGGCAGATACCTCTGCCCTTCGATATGGTCGCAGACTCTGTCGTAGCTCTCTCCAGGAGGGGCTATCGCTATGACTAGAGCCTCTTTATCGCTTAGTACAAATGGGCCGTGAGCAAATTCCTCCATTTCGAACGGACAAGCCTTCAGGAGACTTGCCTCCATAAACTTCAAGGCACTTTCGCAGGCTGTTGCGTAGTTTGGCCCACCGCCTAGTACGTATATGTTGCTGAGTTCTCGAAGCTCTTCGGCAAGATCGATCGTCAGTTTCTCCGCAGAATCAAAGATTCTTCGCGCCAAGGCGGGAACCTCCTCCAGTTTTCTAAGATATCCCCTTGAAACCTTATCCGATTTCTCTTCAGCCACCATCACGGAGAGCAGATAAGACCTTAAGAGCGCAGAGACGTAGGATCGCGTGTTCGGAAAAGACCTTTCGAGTCCCCCGGGCCCCAAGCTCACAATCTCAGCAATCTCGGTGAGGGGCGAATCCTCCCCGTCGGTCATCGCGAATACATAGGCTCCCCTATCCTTTGCGAGTGACGCGGCGTCGACGGTTATCTTGGTCCTGCCGGAGTGAGAAACCGTAAAGACCAATGTCTTCTTACCGATGTCAAAGGGAGGATACTTGGCAAACTCGAAGGATTCTATGGCTTGCGTTGGCATCTTTGAGATAGAGTTGAAGGCATATGTCGAAGCAACCCCCATGATGAACGATGTTCCGGCACCAATAAAGTATACCTTCCCTATCTCTTTCTCGACGATCTCTTTCGCCATCTGCCTCAAGACATCTAGATTGTCTTTGCGGAAACACTCGCCCAAGACTTCCGGAGTCCGCTTCATCTCGTCATAGACTAGGTACGGATGCGACTTCCTCTCCTCAAACATCTACCTTTGCCACCATTCGATAAGAAGTAGAGACACCTCAGCTGATAATGCTTTGTGTCTAAGTCTAGAAGCCACTCCTTCCTTTCAGACAACTGGAGAGGGAACGCGTTTTCTCATGAGTTGTGTTGAAGGCCACGCGTTCTTTGTTTTCTTGACGATATCCTGTCCTAGTTGCCTTCGGTTTTCTGAAAACCTTTTATGGCCTTAGTGTTGGTGCGGGGGGTGGGGTTTGAACCCACGCAGGCCTACGCCATAGCGGCCTCAGCGCTACTCCTTTGACCAGACTCGGACACCCCCGCCCGAATAAACTGGTCTAATCAAGTTTTAATAAAGATGTTGGTATCTAATCCAGTGATGAAAACGTCTTTATCTAGGATCTTCGCATGGTGTTTAGAGTGACAACAAATCGACTGAAGTTCTTCTCAGACATTTCAGCTTCTAGAGTTGCAGTTCTTTATAACCTTCCACCTAAACGAGATGACATCAGTGACATATATTACATAGCCGAAGCTGAGGTCTTAGAGCAAGTAGGATTCGTCGATGATGCTCTTAGAGAAATTGGCGTTCGACCTAAGACGTTTGGGATTAAGAACGAGATTCACAGCATCGTTAAAGCGCTCAAGTCGTACAAGCCAGAAGTTGCGATAAACCTCTCCGAAGGAGCCTTTGGAAGTAGCCAGTTAGAGATGAATGTGCCAGCTCTTCTAGAACTTCTGCGTATACCATATACAGGATCGCCTCCTCTAACCTTAGGTCTGTGCCAAAACAAAGGTTTAGCTAAAGACGTTTTGAAGTCCATAGGAATACCTACACCAAAGTGGCAGATTTTAAAAAGTTTTCGAGATTGGAAGGGAGAAATCAGATACCCCCTTATTGTAAAACCATCGCAGGAAGATGCGAGCCTCGGGATAACTAAGAAGAGCTTTGTGAAAAACAGAAATGAGCTGGAGAAACGCGTGATGTACATAAACAGGCGCTACCGGCAACCGGCTTTGGTAGAAACATATATAAAAGGAAGAGAACTCAACGTAGCTATTCTCGGCAACGAGAAACCGAAAATCCTGCCAATTTCTGAAATCATGTTTAAAACTTCAGTTGAACCAAAAATAGTAGACTATCTGGCAAAATGGGTTAAGGATAGCGACGAATATAAGAACACTATACCCGTATGCCCAGCAAAGCTCAAACCTGTCGTAAAACGGACCGTTGAAAAAATAGCTATAGAGGCGTATAAAGCACTCAATTGCAGAGACTATGCAAGAATTGACATACGCCTAAGAGGGGATACACCCTATGTTCTGGAGGTTAATCCTAATCCTGACATTTCTCCTGATGCGGGGTTCACACGTTCTCTAAAGGCCGCTAGAATCTCATTTAGAGCCTTCCTAAAAAGGATTCTCTCATTCGCAATAGTAAGGAAGGCGAGAGAACCGTCTGGACTGACTCTACCTCTTGCAAAGTAAATTGCACATCCCGCAAAAAAAATCAACCGCCAAAACCATACATTCATCTCACTCTTGAAAGGGAATGAGAGCTAAAGCTTTACTAGCGATCTTTTTTCGAAGAGATCCTCCAAATCGTATCGTTCGAGGGCTTGCCAGAGGATTGTGCATATGAGTTGATCGTATGTGAAGCCCGCGGCTCTCGCAGCTTCGGGTAGGCAGGAATGGGCGTCCGGATCCGGAATCAATCCTGGCAGAGGGTTCACCTCCAATATTCTGGGGTGATTGTCCTCATCGAGCCTCATGTCAATACGACACACATCTTGACAGTTCAGAGCCTGAAAGGTTTTGACCGCAGTCTGCCTTATCTCCTCCTTAAGGTTCTGCGGTATCTCTGCCGGGCAACGTGATATCTTCAAAGGTTTCTTGGGAACATCCCAGATCCATTTTGCCTCATACGAATATATGGGGTTGGCGCCATCCGGCAGTTTATCGAATAAGAACTCAACTATGGGCAGAACCGTGGGTTC
>CAYZTF010000013.1:0-12917 GCA_964481305.1 uncultured Candidatus Bathyarchaeia archaeon
CTGGAGACTTTGGGGAGGAAGAGATCTTGAGGCTTGCCGCCATTGCCGAGAAGGGTTCGGAGCATCCGTTGGCGGAAGCTGTGCTCGAGAATGCCAGAGCTAAAGGACTGAAGGTTGATGATCCGGAATCTTTTGAAGCTGTTCCAGGACAGGGTGTAAAGCTCACATACAGAGGTCGGAACATCCTCTTGGGAAACAGGAGGCTGATGGCTGAGAACACGATTGAGATTTCCATGCTAGATGAGAGCATTCGGAAGCTTGAAGACGAGGGAAAAACGGTCATGATCTTGGCCGTAGATAAAAAGGCTGCAGGATTGATTGCCGTAGCTGACACTTTGAAAGAGCATTCTAAGGAGGCAGTTAGGAAGCTGCAACAGATGGGTGTCGAGGTAGTTCTGCTTACAGGTGACAATGAGCGTACGGCTAAGGCTATCGCTGGAAAACTGGGGATTAATCGCGTTTTGGCTGAAGTTCTTCCGGGCGACAAGGCTAAGGAAATTAAGGATCTGCAAGCCGAAGGGTTGGCAGTGGGCATGGTGGGAGACGGGATCAACGATGCACCCGCCCTAGCACAAGCCGACGTGGGGATAGCCATTGGCAGTGGAACAGACGTGGCCATTGAGACCGGAGGCATAGTCCTCATAAAAGATGATTTGAGAGACGTGGTGGCTGCGATCCAGTTGAGCAGAAGTACCGTTCGGAAGATTAGACAGAACCTCTTCTGGGCCTTCGCTTACAACGTAGCCTTAATTCCCATAGCTGCCGGAATCCTAGCTCCGTTAGGAATTGTGATGAATCCGATCTACGCGGCGGCAGCCATGGCATTGAGTTCGGTTTCTGTAGTGACAAACTCACTTACATTAAGAAAGTTCGCCCCGGTCTTAGATTGATTGAAGGGGCTGGAGTTTTAATGAACGATCTGTCGAACGAAATCAATCGCGTGTTCTTGCCTATTGTTGAGATGGACTGTCCAACATGTACATCGATCATAGAGAAGGAGCTGAAGAAACTCGCCAGCGTGAAAGATGTTCGCGTGAACTTCTTGATGAGGAAGGTCGTCGTAACCTATGACCCAAAAGAGATCAGTGTCCCCGACCTCGAAAAAAGAATCGAGGAGTTAGGATTTAGGCTTTCATACAAGAAGTATGAGGGTTTCATTGGAAAGTTCTCTAGAGCCCTTCTGCGCAAGGAAGAAGAGACGTCCTTCAGACGCATAGCTGACCGCGAGTTTGATGATCTGGTCGTAAAATCAAACAAGCCCGTGGTCTTGTTTTTCACATCGCCAACATGTCCGCCGTGCAAAGCGTTAAAGCCCAGATTGAAGGCAACCTTAGAGAAGTTTTCAGGACAGGTGTACCTCTACGAGATGGACATCATGACGACGAAGAAGTGGGAGGATTACAATGTCATGAGCGTCCCTACTTTATTGTTCTTGAAGGAAGGCAGAATGATCGGTAGGCAAGAAAACTTTCCGAAACAAGAAGAGATCGAAGAGATGATTCTGAAAGAATTGAATGACATGTAGAATAGAACTTTAGTGAACTGCAACCTTACACTGCACTTTCTAATCTGGAAAGCCTTTTGCAATTCTGGAAACTAAATCTAAATAACCAAAGTTATTGCCTTATATTGTCGCCAGTCTATCAAACAACGATGTGGGCTGAACTTGCATTCGTCGAATCCTTTCGGAGATTTCAGAGAAGAATGCGAAGGCTTGCTCAGGAAAGCGTTGGCCAAGTTTCAGCCCGAGGCTTTCATTCCTGAAGTCTATTTGGCGCGTGCTCCGACCCCTGAATTTGGTGATCTGGCTTCGGCGTTGTGCTTTGAATTATCAAAATCTGTTGGAGAGGAGCCGAGGAGACTGGCGGAGAGAATAGTTGAGAACGCGGACTTCTGTGACGCTAAACTCGTTGAATCGATTAAGGTAGCGGGCGCCGGCTACATAAACTTCTACGCGAATTACCCCGCTCTCTCGTCTTCAACCATAGAGTCGGCGAAGTCCGACCCCTCATACGGGTACCTGAAAGCGGATACGTCGGATAAGATCATCGTTGAACATACGAGCGCAAACCCAGCGGGGCCAATACACGTCGGCACCGCGAGAAACTCCGTCGTCGGAGACGCACTTAAACGCATGTTGAAAGCGAGAGGCCATGAGGTTGCGACCCATTTTTACGTGGATGATGTGGGAAGACAGGTGGCGGTCGTCGCCTACGGTTATCAGATGCTTGGACAACCGAGACCGACGGGCAAATTAGATCATTGGGTGGGTTTCGTCTACGCGGCGGCGAGCTGCATTATTAGGATCCAGACACTGAAGAAGAAGATCCAAGAACTGAAGGTGACTGAAGGCTCCGATGAAGAGTATAGAGAGGCGCAAAAAGAGTTAGACGACTGGGTGGCTGCTGCGGCCGATCTTCGCGATAAAGACCCTGAGCTGTTCGATAGCCTTCTTGGCAGAGTAGAGAGGGACAAAGACCCGGAGGCGTCTGTCAACAAGATCATGCTTCTTTACGAGAAGGAAGACCTTGGAGCTAAGAGGCTGGTTCGAGAGGTTGTGGATTCTTCTCTGAAAGGATTCAGGGAGACGTACGAACGATTTGGGATCGATTGGAGTTCGTGGGACTGGGAGAGCGATCTAGTTTGGAGTGGGGCAGTCTCCGATGTCGTGAAGAGGCTCAAGAGAACCGCTTATTCTGAAGAGTCGAGGGGAACCTTAATCGTGGATGTTGAACATGCAGCACGATTCATGGAACTTAAGAAGAGACTCGGTGTCCTGGAAGAGCACGAGATTCCGCCGTTGGTCCTTATGCGCTCCGACGGAACGACTCTTTACACCACGAGGGACATCGCGTACAGTCTTTGGAAGTTCGAAAGAGCGGACAAGGTGATCAATGTCATTGGAGTAGAGCAGTCGCTGGCCCAGCTACAGTTGCGTGTCGCCTTGAGCATTCTGACCTCGCCCGAGAAGGCTCAGAATCTGATTCATTATGCGTACGAACTCGTTGAGATGCCAGACTATAAGATGTCGCGGCGCCGCGGGAGATACGTGACCCTCGATGAGGTGATGGATGAATCTGTCAAACGTGCATCTGAAGAGGTGGAGAAGCATTCGCCAGGTCTACCAAAGGACGTGAAGAAGAGCATCGCGGAATCGGTTGGGCTTGGAGCGATAAAGTATGCCTTCGTAAGCGTAGTGCCCTTGAAGAAGGTGATCTTCACTTGGGGTAAGGTCCTGAACTTCGAGATGAACAGCGCGCCCTTCATACAGTACGCCCACGCCAGGGCCTGTAATATACTGAATAAGGTTGAGGAGGCCGAGAGGAACCCCGACTACAGTCTCTTAAACGATCCGCTGGAACGGGACTTGGTGAAGTCGATTGCCATGTTTCCTGAAGTCTTCGTGAATGCGGTGGAGTCGCTTGAACCGAGCCAGTTGGCAGAGTTTGCAAACGATTTGGCGGCTAAGTTCAACTCTTTCTACGCTAAGCTGCCCGTTCTCAAGGCTGAGAGCGATAGACTTAGAGATGCGAGGCTGGGCTTGGTGGAGGCGTTCAGAGCAACGGTAAGGAACGCGCTAAGCCTCCTAGGAATAGAAGCGTTAGAAAGAATGTAGGTTGAATCAGTGATCTCTGGAAGAACTCGGGCGCGAAACTTTTTGTCTGCCACTGACCAAACGTATTTTTCAACAGATTTAGCGATGTGTGATGTGATATGGCCTCTGAAAGTGGTTTGGAAGTCTTCTTAGCTCCTTCCCTTTTTCTTGTCTCAGTTTATCTAGTTTGGTTTGCGCGGTATCCGATGTGGCGATTGTTTGGGTACGCTGAGCCTCTGTTCTTTATGCTGATCCTGTCCTACTTTGTAGTTTTACTTCTTTCGATACTTTTCCTAAAGAAAGATATGAAAAAGTCCCTTTCCACGATTTTGAAGACGCATGGCTGGAGGTACTGTCTTGTCGGTATTGTTTTTGCCTGCGTTTTTCAAGGAATATGGTTTCTGTTCAGTTTAGTGATGGGCGGCAGTCTGGTGGGTCTTCCTTTTCCAAGTCTGAAGGGTTATGAGAATTATGCTGTTTATTCGCTCGTTTCCGGTTTTGCGCTTTACCTGGCATTCGCCGTTTTCGGGGCTTTTGTTGAGGAAGTTGCCTTCAGGGGATATGTGCAATCAAGGATCGCCTCACGGTATGGCAATATTGTGGGTGTCTTTGTTTCTTCCCTGTTCTTCTCCCTCCAACACATTCATATTTTTGACTTAGACTGGATCTGGAGATTCTTTCAAATGCAGTTCATCTACGTTTTCTGCTTCGGTATCTTCACTGGCTACCTCTTCATCAAAAGCAACGAGGACCTCTGGAGGGTCTTTGCGTTTCATGCTTCCATGAACATCTTCAACGTCTCTTTACCAATCGAAGTGACACCAGCATTTTCGTCTGCAAACCAGTTTACAACACTCATAGGTTTCATCTTCATGATTTTACTTCTCCGTCTTTGTCCTAAGTTAGACAGTTGATGTGTGGCAGACATGAAACTTGCTTCTCAAACTAGTATCATTGATGTCACAAAAGTCGGTGAATACGAAGGCTATCTTTACAGGTGTCTAACTAATTTTCCACCTCGCGCGCGTGATGTCGTAAAAAGGGCTGAATTGGCGGGCCCGCGGGGATTTGAACCCCGGATCTCCGGCTTTCTCCTATGCTTCATCCGGAGGCCAGCGTCCTATCCGTGCTAGACCACAGGCCCAAAATAAGAATTGCAGCTGATCCCCGCATAAACTCTTCGTCGCGTTAGAGCTTCATACCCGCCGCGCCGCTTTGGCAAGGTCTAAAAGCGCCGCTCGCGGATCCTTAGCCTTCACCACCCCGCTCGCGAGAAGCACTCCCTCGGTGCCCAGCCTCAAGGCGGCTGCAACGTCCTCGCCCACTGTGATGCCGGCGCCGCACAAAACGGTGATCTTACTGTTAACATTCTTCACAAGCTGCACCGCACTAGTCACAACCTCTGGCCGCGCCTTCGAGACCGGTATGCCCGTTCCTATAAGTTCCGGCGGCTCCACCGCCACCATGTCCGGATTAAATGCAGCCAATGTTCTGCAGGCCTCCGCCGTATCCGCGCAGACAACCGAGATCAATCCGACTTCCCGCGCCCTATTAACGGCCGCCTCAACCTCCGCCTCCTTGAGCCTCCTCTCCGAATGGTTTATCAAGGTTCCAACCGCCCCCGCCGCCTTAACCGCCTGAGGCAACACATGCCCCGTGTAACTCCCAAAAGAGATCGGATCGACGTGCTGCGCAAACACAGGTATGCCAACCGCCGTCGCTATCCTATCGATGTCCGTGAACTGCGGCGCAACGCCCACGCACACGCCCGTCTCCATACTCACCTCCTCCGCCATCTTCGCCAAACTCAAAGCCGCCCTCCCCGTAGCACTATCATACGTCTTAAAATTCACCAATATCAGAGGCATCCTAACCTTGGCCATACCATCATCCTCCTACCCCCACCCCCTCCCCCAAAATAAAAATTTTTCCCTAAACAAGTCTCTCATAATGCTAAACATTCAACAAATCTTGAACGAAAGGGCTAAATATAGTCCATCCGTATTCCCACCTTAACTCAGGGCGTTGAAGACAAATGTCTGACGAACTCTCCACCCGCCTCCAAAGATACCTAGAGCTCACAAAGAACGCCGAAGAGTTCTCAGAATTCTACAAACTCTCAAAGACCGGCTTCGAGGAGGCGCAGGCTGGAAACGGGTGGGACCCCGAAAAGATCCAAGAGGAACTCATCAAACTCAAATACATACCCCTAGAAGACGCTCTAAGCGTCGCCGAACAGAGAAAAACGAAACCTTTCTCTCTACTGTACAGGCTACTCAGAAAGGCGAGGAGCGATGATGTCAGCCTCATAGGGAAGATGCTCTGCTGGTTCCCCTACTGGATCGTGAGCGGCTACCACATGTGCTTCTACTTCCGAGGCGCCACGTACAAAGTACCTGTCAGCGACGACGTATTAGCCGTCCACCTCGGAGGAAAAGTGAGGGACGTTCATATGCAGGACAGACCGTTCAATGGCGCGACCCTGATCTCAGAGGTAAGGAGACAAGGCAATTTGAAGAACGAAGGGTCTGCGCAGAAACAAATCGTTCTAAGCGGCGACGCAACCGAGCTTGCATACCACTACATGGAAGGATCACTGTACTTAGACATGTATGGCCGAGAGGACGAGAACTTCAAAAACCTCATTATGAGTAGCCCAAGAATCTCAAAGATCAAGCACTTTAATAACCTCAAAGTCAAAGGTTTGAGAACCGACATCACAAGGTCGGTCGAATCGAAGGCGGGCATCGTCAAGCGTCTTCTCGACAGAACCGTGCATCCTCCAACGGCCTTTCAGAGCATCTTGGAGAACCGTTTTGAAGTGACAAAGCTGCAGACGGTCTTCCTGCCTGTCTATGTGTTCCACTATCAGTATAAGGATCAGATAAAGGAGATTCGAATAAACAGCGTCACAGGGCAGGCTATGAAGAGGTAGCCTTTTTTTCTAAAGCTGCCTCCATCGCCTTCTCTCGTACGCGTCTAATGGTTTCTTGGGCCTTCAAGAACTCTTCCCCCTCCAAGTTATTGAGTAGCCTCTTACCTTCTGCAGATAGCTGATATTGCCAGCGGACCTTCATTCTCCCCCCCATGACCCAAGTTGGCTCAACGAGCTTCAGCTTAAGTGCCTCCTGAAGCCTTGAGGAAATGGTGGCTCTGCTATACGTCAGCTTCTCGACTAGCTCCGTGAAGGATTTAGGCGCATCTTTCAGGTGGAAGAGTATCTCTAAGAATCCCTTGCCTTCAACTGCCTTTTCAAATTCCTTCGAAAGGGGCATCTTTCATCGCCTATATTTGTTCACGCAAAGGTTTATATATTTAACTCAAGTTTAGAACTAAACTTAAGTATAGCATAAAACCAAGATGTCCATGCAGAGACCGCAGGCTTCAAGCAGGCCTGCCTAAAGCAGTCAACCCCCCTCCTCGAAACCAAACATATCACTAGAAGAAGCTGTGGACGACGAAACATGATCCTCACACCGCAACAACATCAAATACTCCAACTACTGGCTCGACTGGGTACGACAAAACTAAGTGAAATAAGGGCCAACAAGGCAAATCCATACAAAGGATCTGAGGAAGCTCTAATAGACGCACTTAACAGGCTTAGAATCAAAGGTCTCGTCACAAAGCAAGAAAGAGGCCACTACGAGACCACGGAGATCGGCAAAGAGATCGCATCCACAGAATACGAAGATGTCCAAAAGAAACTCAAAGAAATAACAGTAAGAACCAGGATCGAACAGATCACGAACGAAAAACGCGACATAAACCTAACGGTACACATAGAAAAAGTTCTGACATCATGCATCACATCGAACGGAGGTCTAAGACCTGAGGGCCAAAACCTCCTAGATGAACTTGAATTCGTCTCAAAGAAGAGAGAAGAGTACAACACGCAAATAGACGAAGCAAAGGAACACCTGGAAGAGCTGACAACAACAGGTCTCAAAGACCTAATAATCTACGCAAAACAGTACGCAGGCTACAACAGTAAGTTCGAGATATACCCATTCGCCGAAGTCTTGCTGACCTTAGCTACAATTCCAGCAGCAAACAGCGTAGAGATCGAGACGCCCGACAAGACCCTGAGCAGTCGGATGAACATCGCCAACGCGGGAGACCAAAACTCGGGAAAAAGCTTCGTAACAAGAAACCTACTCTGCGGTTCCATAGACCCTAGGATTGAGCCATGCGGCATCCCCTTCATCAGAGACGAAATAGAAGACGTAACAGGCCCCTCATTCATCTTCAGAAGCTACGTCGAAGAACACAGCGGATACAACTTCGTCTACCTTAACGACGAATACACGAAATGGCTACGTCTCTCACCAGAACTCAAGACGCTTCAAAAGAGGATCTTTGAAGGAGAGAAGATCCGATGGGCCCTAAAAAGCGGCGTAAGCGTCCCCGATTACCGTTTTCAAGGATGCTTCATCGTCAACTTCAACGTAAACTATGATAGGGCAAAGGGCATTCTCTCCTTCGACTCAGACATCAGAGCAATACTCTCTAGACTTATTCTCAGAGCATACGTCTACGATGACAAAGTACACGAATTCTACCAGAGCCGTCGGCTGAGAATGGACGAGAAAGAGGCGTGGAAAATCAGGCTGCTTCTCTGCCTCATCTACGAAATCACTTCAAAGAGACCTACACTGATCGAATACCCTAAACCAGTGGTATCATGGCCAGAGGAAGCCTATGAAAGAGTGAAACAGATAAGCAGCATCTACGTAGACTTTCTGAAAGAAGTTGGAAATCTAAATACGCTTCGGCTAAACTTCGGAACGAGACAGATCGATAATGCTATAAAGATTGGCAGCAACCTAACAGTATTAGACTACTTCCACCAATATGAAACGGTGGAGGACGAAACCAGTGCGCCGCCAACAGTCACCCTTAGACCACCGGAAGAGGCGGTTCAGCTGGCCATGAACTACTTGATAGACGAACTGATTGTAAGGCAACCACGACCAAACATGATGCTGATTGAAAACCTTAGTGAAGCGGTGGATTTCGGGGGTCTCTTCAGAAAACTTAGGACACTTGATTTGAGAAGATGGGGTGAACTTTTCAATTAATGGCAGGTATGCCGATAAAGAGGTTTTATCGTATTGGAAGTTGAGAGAGAGGTTGTAAAGATTCTGCCAAACGGTACATGTGAGCATGGTTTTCGTGCTCCTATCTATTGCGTTATTGACGCTGATAATGCTTGCCCAGAAGATCCGAAAGAAAGACGCTGCTGCTTCCTATAGTCTAAAGGATCGAAACTCTGCGACACATTGTCCTTTTGTCTGCAGTTAGGTAGCTTGCGTTTTCTTGCTTTTTGAATTGGAAGACTATTTTTGTAGATACTCTACTGCTTCCGCCAAGCTTTGAAAACCGTATTTGATCCTGTCAAAGCTTTGCGCCAGTTTCTTGACTTCTTCTTTCACTATGCGCGGCTCTGTTTTGCCCTTGACAACTTTTAGTGTCAGATCGCACAGATGCTTGATATCGTCTTCCTTGTAGCCTCTTCTGGTGACATCTTGAAAACCTATTCTTATTCCAGACGGATTGTCTTTGTTCTTCTCGTTGTCGAAGGGCATAAGATTCTTGTTTAAGATTATGTTTGCCTCTTCTAGTCTCTTTGCCACAACCTTGCCGCCTCCAAAAGATCGGACATCAACCGCTATCTGATGCGACTTGGTGAACCCGTATTTCTCCCCTAAGACCGCTAGTCCATTCTCAAATAGGCATTTGCCAGCTGTCTGCGCGTTCTTAACCGTCTGTTCCGCCAGTTTCTTCCCAAACAGCTTTATTTCTAATGCGGCTAGTCCAAGCGCAGGAAATCTGCCGGGATGCGTGTTCGATGTCGAAAGCGGGAAGATAGCATGTTGAATACCTTCAGCAGCCACCTT
Source organism: uncultured Candidatus Bathyarchaeia archaeon (assembly GCA_964481305.1). Classification (GTDB taxonomy): domain Archaea; phylum Thermoproteota; class Bathyarchaeia; order RBG-16-48-13; family JAGMEO01; genus CAYZTF01. The sequence goes on from CAYZTF010000013.1 coordinate 9,496, forward strand.
CATTCTCTCGTCCATTTTGCCTCCCCTCCTGAGATTCGCAAAGACTAGACCGCCTTGCGGGCCTGGAAAAGTCTTATGTGTAGAGGCTGTGACGAAGTCCGCGCCCTCTTGGATCGGATCTTGAAATTGCCCTCCAGCTATTAAGCCAAGCATGTGGGCTGCATCATAGACCACGTATGCTCCAACCTCTTTTGCAACGTCTGCTAGTTCCCGTACGGGATGTGGAAACTGGAAGAGGCTGCCACCAAACGTCACTATGCCGGGTCTTGAGGCTCTTATTATCTTCGCGGACTCGTCTGGATCTATGTTCAGCTTCTCAAGATCGAAAGTGAGATTGATTATCTCTAGTTTTGTCAACTGGCCAGCGAGACCCGTATAGTCGTGTGAAATATGAGCTCCCGAACTGAGGGGTGCAACAGCCATCTTATTGTTCTTGGTTACGGAGGATAGACCGAAAAAGGCGACCTGGTTTGCCTGCGTTCCAGACAGCGGCCTAATATCGATCCAGTCACAGTTCAGAACCTCCTTCATCAAATCTGCTGCAAAATTCTCGATATCTATTACGTAGCGTAGTCCTTGGTAGTGCCTTGCTCTAACGTGTCCATCTAGGTCGTTCTCGCCTTCACAGTAACGGCACTCCAAGTCCTGTGCTAAACCTAATATCTCGCTGACGGCGGGCGACTTCAGTCCCTCGCTGGCTATGAGGTTTACGCATTCTTTACCCCTGTACTCTTCATGCGACTTACAGGCGCCTATCAGTCCCAAGGCAACTTTACGGTAGTCGGTCAACTCAAAGCACAGACCAAGAGATAATAGCTATTCATATAAAACGTTTGAGTTTTCAAAAAGTAATAGTAGCGATTGGTAGAGGGAAGATTGGCATCGGACGATCCCGCGGGGAAATTCATCTAGACAGTTAGAGCGATCAGAGACGAGATTAGAAGATGGGTTGAGAAACTGATAGAAGAAGGCTATTGAAAACATCTTTAATATTGCAACGGTCAAAGTCTAACGTATGAAAGCTCTAGATCTCATAGTCACAGGCTTGAACGCTGCCTTATACGCTGGCTTCGGTTATCTGACTTACCTCGGAATATTCACGCCTATTATAGGAGTCGTGAGGTTCTGGCCATCGGTCGTAGTTCCAGCTGTATTTGCCAACCTTTTCGGGCCGATGGTAGGCGGCGTTGGTGCAGCCATCGGAATCTTCATCAGCGACCTGCTGATAAGTGGCAACGCCTTACTCAGCCTGCTCGTAGGAGTCCCATCTAACTTCATAGGATTTTATCTTGTGGGTTACATAGGGAGAAGAGACGTTAAAACCTCCTTCTTGTTAGCTGGTAGTATCTTAGGCTTCATCTTCACTTTGGCTTCGATGTGGCTTCTTACGCAAAACCTTCTAGATCCATTTACCTCATACTTATTTGCGGGGATATGCCTTCTCAGCGCGGCCTTGGCTTTGATCATGAACTTCATTTGGCCCGAGTGGAGGAGCATAGGAATCGGATCGATCGTAGGCCTCGGCGTCGGTAGCGCGATTATCGGCATAGGGGTCTGGGCCTTCAGTCAGTTCTTTATTCTCCCTTCAGGAGAGATGCTGCTACCGTTATACGCCAGTGTCTCTTGGTTCATATGGACATACGCAACCGAGATTCCATTCCTCATCATCCTTGTACCGCCCATATTGAAAGCTTGTTACTTGGCTTTTCCGGGTCTGAGACCCAGTAAGCGGAGATGACTGAACTCGAATGGAGCGACTAGCAGCTAAAGCGTTCTCTCCGGGGGGCATCTCCAGCTTCTTCGAGATATGCGACCTAGAAGAAGACGGTTCACCGATCAAAGCGCCCGAAAGGGTAGGTTCCAGAGGAGGAGGCTTCGCCATAGCAGAAGGTATTACGACCGAGGTGAAGGTGCAACCGTCAAAGGAGACAAATATCAAAGTTTACATAAACGATCAGCTAGCAGAAGCGAAGACAACCGAAGCAATGTTGAGACTGCTACTTAAGCCCTTGAAAGAAGGTTATCTGATCGAAGTCCAGCATTCGGTCATCCCTCCGATCGGAGCAGGCTTTGGAACCAGTGCAGCGGGCGCCTACTCCTGTGGCCTGGCCTTTTCTCATGCTCTGGGACTAAATCTTACGCAGAATCAGATCGGCAAAATGGCGCACGTAGCAGATGTGGTATGTCACACGGGCTTGGGCACCGTTGAAGGGCTTATGACGGGCGGGCTGGTTTTAATCGTGAAGGGCGGCGCTCCGGGCATCGGGCTTGTAGATCGCATTCCCGTTCCTCTTGGCTTGAGAATTGTTGCCGGTTCATTCAAATCTATAGAGAAAGGTAGCATCATCCTGTCGCCTGAGTGGAGGCAAACCGTTAATAGACTCGGTCAAGAGACCATGAAAAGAATACTTTGCAGTCCGAGCTTACGCAATTTTCTGGACGCCTGTAAAGATTTTGCCTTCAATTTAGGCCTGATGTCCGATAGGGTGAGGCAGCTTATTGCTGAGGCTGAGGGGGCAGGAGCAATAGGTGCAACCCAAAACATGATAGGCGAAGCCGTCCACGCGGTTACCACCATAGAGAACTCTGGCGCAGTTTACGACGCTTTCAAGAAACATCTGCCTCCAAGTAAGATCATCGTTTCCGACATCGACTTTCAAGGCGGAAGAATCATAGAATAACTCGTGATGTCCTTCTAGAGTTTTCCGCTTGCGCGGTAATGCTCCCTGTAAGTTAGGCTCTCCAGTGGTATCCTTCTTGGTGGGCTGGGCTTCTCGGCTGGATAGCCTATGGGGAGGATCGCTATCGGCTTAACATATTCAGGCAGTCCGAGTGCTTTTGCAACTTCTTCATCGCTGTAGGCTCCGACCCAGCACGTGCTAAGCCCAAGGGCATGTGCGGCGAGCAGGATATTCTGGGCAGATGCGGCGGCGTCCAACACGCAATAGAGGTTCTTGCCTCGGCTTCCGTATACTGCAGCAGATCTTTTTTCGTTAGCGCACACCACAACGTCCACGGGGGCTTCCTCGATGAAGCCTTGTCCGAAAGCGGCTTCGCAAAGGCGTCTCTTTGTTTCCGGATTTTTCACGACGACGAAGTCTCGGGCTTGGCAGTTTCCGGCTGAAGGCGCCCATTGAGCAGCCTCTAGGATCACTTTCAAGAGCGTTTCCGGCACGGGATCAGGTTCAAAAGATCTGACGCTTCGTCTATTCTTGACAACATCAAAGAAGTCCATATTGCTCCCTCGCTCAATCTTTTTCTATGATCGTCTTATCTGGATTGTTAAAGAAAGCATTGACCAAAAAGGTAATTGGTTGAATAGATTCTCTATGACGGCTTTCTCTTTGGAGGAAACCAGCGCGTGCAGAGAATTGATTAGCTTTAAATAGTTGAGTGATTTAGTTTAGGTTCCACATACAATA
>CAYZTF010000014.1:0-7545 GCA_964481305.1 uncultured Candidatus Bathyarchaeia archaeon
CCTCGTTTACAAGGTAACCGTTTGGCCCTTCCATAATATCTATGCCAGCGACCTCACATCCGAGTGTTTTTGAGGCCTTAACAGCAAGTTCTTCCACTTCCCCGCTGGGTTTCATAGAAGTCGGTCTTGCTCCTCGACTCACGTTCGTCTTCCAGCTCTGGGAAACTCGGAGCATAGCGGCTACAACCTTCTCTCCAACAACAAACGCTCTTATATCTCGGGTTCCATGGGGAACAAACTCTTGAACATACAAGACGTGATGAACAAAAGAGAGGGCTCTACATACCCTTCCAAAAGCCTCTGGATCAGAAACCCTAGTTATGCCTATTCCGCGCGAACCGAAGAGAGGCTTTATCACAACGTCTCCACCCAGTTCGTAGAAGGCGGCGACGGCTGCATCTGGATCTTCCGTCACGATTGTTCGCGGGACGGGAACTCCGTTCTCCTCCAACAGTGTCAGTGCACGATATTTGTCGACCGCTTTCTCGATGGATGAAGGCGAATTTATGATAGGTAAGCCAAGCCCTTCGAGTCGGTGGAGAAGATCGAGTCTGAAGACGATCTCGTCCAACGAGCCTCTGCCTATGGGACGTACTATCAGCGCGTCCAACATGTTTGTAGCAGGAATTTGTTGCTTGATTGTTGCTTCAGGCTTGAAGGCGACTCTTGCGAGAATGTCTGAGAAGTTGAAGGATACTGGCTCGATGCCCCTTTTTCTTGCGGCAAGAATGATCTGGTTCGATTCCCAAGATCTTGGATTTCTAGTTAGGACTCCAAGTCTCATCGCTAATCACTTTACCATTGTCTACTATTCAGCGAAAAAGCTTGCCCTATGTTTCATGAATTGGTAACGAAAGCAAACTAGGCGGCGTTGCGGTTGCCCAATTTGCCACGCAATCGTGCACGCTTGGAAAGCATCGAGAAATAAAAAAAGGGAAGAGGATTGATTACTTCTCCTCTTTCGGTTTGGGTTTTCGAACGTATTTGAAGTATAGTACTGCTAAGACGACTATTGCTATGACTGCGATTGCTGCATAGGTAAGCATGTCTCTGAATTGTTTCTCTTGCTCAGCCTGTCCAAGGAGCGCGCTTGCCTCGGTATATGCCGTATTGTAATTCGTCGTCGCTCCTGAATCCCATTGTGATACTAGTTGAGACCTCAACGTTGCATCGGTCGTAAACTGGGTTAGGAAAGTCACATTCGTCGACTGTGAGTAGCTTACCGGAACGCTTGATGCTAAGGAGACGGCATCATTCCACTTGTTCCAGAGGTCTTGGGATGCCGCCGTGGCCTCTAGCTTGGCTTTCGCTGCGTAGATGGCATCCCAAGCATTCTTCAGCTCTTGATGCCTGTTTGTGATAACGCTGTCAAAAAGATACTTTATCAGATCGGTTCTCTTCGAACTAAGGTCTGCGCTGTAAGTCGATAGAACTGGCGTTGGAGTCGTGAACGGGTTCGTGTAGCCAGCAGGAGCATAAGCGTAGGCGTCTTGTCTTACTGGCTCTCTCCCAATATTCGCATCGAAGTTAAGTTTCTGTCCATCGATACTCAGAACATAGTTTACGAACGTCTTTGCGTCGGCGAGATTTGGACCATTCTTGACTATCGCTATCGAATCCGGGGTTATGATCGTCTTATTGGCTGGATACACATATCCACACGGGAAACCCTTTGCTATGGCTTGGAAGGCCATGAAATCTATGCATATTCCTATTCCGTACTCTCCCGCGCTGACCTTTGCCGGAACATCCCAGCTTGAAGGCATAAAGGCACCTACGTTAGCCGCAATTTTGATCAGCAATTGCCAACCACCGGTCCAACCGTCAAGCGAAGCAGTTGGCACCTGCAGTATTATTTGAACAGCTTGAAGAGTCGAACTGCTTGCCATCGGCGTACACATAACGATGTGGCCTCTATAGACAGGATCTGCAAGGTCCGTCCAGTCGTGTGGAACAGACAGATTGTGGGCCTGAAGATACGGTATATTGTACATTATTCCGAAACCGCTCAGCGTATAGCCGAAGAAATACTTGTCAGGATCCTTCAACTTTATGTTATATAGATTCTCTGGAATAGCATTCCATAAGTCTGACGGGATATCTGAGTACTGGTAAAGTAGATCTTCAGACTTTGCCTGGTCGAATAGTTCGAAGCCTCCTCCCCACCACACATCCCACTGTGGGCTGTCCTTCGTTGCTCTCAGCTCTTCTAAGCAGAGGGTTCCACCTTCACCCTTGAACTCCAAGGTGACGTCAGGGTGTGTTGCCTCAAACTGAGCCTTAAACAGGTCATATATGCTGTGACTGTTAGGCGTCAGTACGCGGACGATGCTCGTTGAGTGTACCGGTTTCAATATTACAGCATTTGGGACAAACATGCTAGCTAGGATCATCACGACGATTACAGACAATTGTAGTCTTGCTTTTTTCATCTACCTCCCTCAATTCTTTAGTTATCTGAACTAGCTATAAAAAAGTTATATACAGAAAAATGTGTAGTCGAAATGGGTGCTTCTGGTGCCAAGAACAAGCTTCCTAGGCATACCACGAGACATTAGGCATCTTGATCGAGGCTCCCTCGTCATCTTTGCGGCTGTCATACTCTTCTTGATAGTCTTTATGCTCTATCCCCTTGCCCCATGCTTCTACTCAGCGTTTGTAGTGGGCGGAAGTTTTTCCATGACGTATATGCAACTCTTCCTTTCAACCCCCCTCTTCACCGAAAGCCTCGTAAACTCAATGATCGTGGGCATAGTCTCCGTCATTACCACTTCGCTGATTGGAGTACCACTAGCCTATCTTCTCACGAGATACGAGTTCAAGACAAAGACGGTGATGGAGATGCTGTCGAGTCTACCTCTGATCATGCCGCCATTTATTGGAACAATAGGGCTAACTTACTTTTTCGGAAGATCCGGAACCATAAACCTCTTCTTATTGAACTTCTTTCACGCTGAACCGATTCCTTTTCTTGAAGGTATCGGCGGCGTAATCTTTGTCGAGACGCTTCACCTCTACCCCCTAATACTCCTGAACTGTTCAGCCTCTCTCGCAAACATAGACCCGGCACTTGAGGAGGCTGCTGAAAACTTGGGAGCAAGCGAGTGGAACAGATTCAAGACCGTGACTTTTCCGCTCATGTTGCCGGGATACGCGGCCGGCGCGTTGCTGGTCTTTCTTTGGTCCTTATCCGACTTAGGCACCCCGCTTGTAATCGGGAGTTCGGCCTACAGACTTCTGGCTCCTCAAGCCTTCCTACGAATCACGGCTGGAGACATGTTCGACCCGTTCGGAAACCTTGCTTGTGTTTTCATGGTTGCTCTGTCTCTGATTGCTCTCTTGGCCGTTAGGAAATATGTTGGGCTCCGTCAATACGCTGTCGTTCCTTCAGGTGTTCCACAAAGCGCCATAGTGAAAAGATTGGAAGGGAAACGCCTGATCGCTATCTCACTTCCTTTTATCGTTTTAATCTTCGCCTCTTTGCTTCCCCATATAGGAATAATCTTGTCTTCGTTTGCCACGGTATGGTCCTTCTCATACCTACCCCAAGGATACACTCTGAATAATTACTACGAGATAACCTTCAGAACGCCACAGTTCTTGACGAACACGCTACTATATTGCAGTCTTTCGGCCGCTCTCGACATAGTATTAGGTGCTGCAATAGCGTACATGCTTGTGAGGAAAAGGTTCCCGGGTCATGATTCACTTGATACCTTGGCTACAATGCCCTTTGCGATACCTGGCGTTGTTCTTGGAATAGGGTATTTGAGCCTCTTCCACAACGTCTATCTGCCTGGTATGACCATTCCACTTACGAGAACCATTATACTTGTTATACTTTCATACGCTGTGCGTAGGCTCCCATACACGGTTAGATCTTGCCACGCTTCCTTACAACAAATTCATGTCTCCTTGGAAGAAGCCTCTAAGAACCTAGGAGCAAACGGCCTTCAAACTTTTATGCGGATAACGTTGCCTCTGATGATGGGCGGTTTGGTCGCTGGTGGTCTTCTGGCCTTCGTAAACGCGGTTGTCGAGATTTCCACCACTCTGCTCCTGATCCCGAGCACTGAGTATGGACCTTTGTCTTTTGGGATATACGACTACATCCATACACCAGTCGGGTACGGCTCGGCCTGCGCACTTGGCGTGATAGCGATATCTATGGTTGCCATTACCATAGTTGTAGTAAACAGGGTATTCGGCAAGCGGATGGGAACCTTGTTTAGGGCGTGATCAACATGGTAAACATGAGGCTAGTCAACCTAACGAAGAGTTTTGAGGATGTTGTTGCGGTAGATCACGTAAGCATCGAGGCTGCGGCAGGAGAATTCTTCACCCTCCTTGGGCCCTCAGGTTGCGGTAAGACCACGACCCTAAGAATGGTTGCGGGATTCTATGACCCTGACGAGGGCGAAATCTACTTTGGCAACAAATTGATGAATAATGTGCCTCCGAACGAAAGAAACACGGGCATGGTCTTCCAGAGCTACGCCATTTTTCCACATATGAACGTCTTTCAGAACGTCTCCTATGGGCTGAAGATTAGGAAGATGAGTAACGAAGACGTGAAGAGGGAAGTGGAATGGGTTCTAAAGCTGGTGAAGATGGAGGGCATGGAGGAGAGGTATCCCACCCAACTTAGTGGAGGACAACAGCAGAGGGTCGCGCTCGCAAGAGCCCTCGTCATCAAGCCAGATGTGTTACTGCTCGATGAACCTCTCAGCAATCTAGACGCTAAGTTGAGAGTTGAGATGAGGACAGAGATTAGAAGAATCCAGAGAGAAATGAAGACAACAACCATCTACGTAACGCATGACCAAGAGGAAGCACTATGCGTATCAGACAAAATTTCTGTCATGAACCGAGGAAGAGTAGAACAGACCGGATCTCCCAGAGAGATCTACGAGACCCCTAGGAATCTCTTTGTAGCAGACTTCGTCGGTGTAACCAATTTCTTCAGAGGCAAACTTTCTTCCATAAGTAAGGACGGAAAAATTGCCACACTTGAAACAGACCAAGGATTTCCTATTGAAGTTCAATACGATGGAGAAGGCATGGTCGGATCAGAAGTGTCGGTAGCGCTAAGACCCGAAGCCGCAGACATCACATCTTGCCATGCTGTACCAAAGGGGATGAATACGACGCATGGCAGGGTGAAGCTCGCTTCGTACCTTGGTGATGTGGTGAGATACGAGGTCGAGACGGATTACGGCGAAGTTATGAGAGTTGACGTCCATAACCCGACTGGAAGGCAAGTCTTCAGTGAGGGGACGCCCGTTTCACTCATCTTTCCGCCAGAAAGTGTCAAAATCATCAGAGAATAGATTTTTTAGTCTCAAACCTTCATACTTAGCTTAGAGGGACTTGTAATGAGTTCAGCGGAAAAAATAACGGTCGTTGAAACCGCACCCTTAAAGTCGGAGAAACCCATCATTCTTGTTGGCTTACCCGATGTTGGACTTGTGGGCATAATATCTGTAATGCACCTGATCAACACGCTGGAAATGCAAGAGGTCGGATACATCGAGTCTGATCTTATGCCACCAATAATTATTGTCCATGATAATAAAATCTTCGAGCCTATTCGAATCTACGCTAAAGACGATCTATTGCTACTGACATCTGAAATACCGATACCTACGGCTTTAGTTAAACCGCTGACAAGAAGCATAATCGACTGGGCAAAAGAAAAGAAGCCAAAACTGATTATGACTCTAGGGGGCATACCTACACCGAACCGAGATGATATCGAGAAGCCGGAATGCTACAGCTTGGAAACGGACGATGAAGCCAAGAAATATGTCGAGAACCTGAAGGTTGAGAAGCTTACCGAGGGCATCATGGTCGGACCATATCCTGTAATCCTTCGCGAAGCTCAAAAGAAAGGGATCCCGGCCGTCGCCCTTTTGGCTCAGGCGTTCGATAAATATCCTGATCCGGGTGCTGCAGCCTCCATAATTGAAGTCTTAGGGAAGCTTTTGAAAATTAATGTGAATGTTGACGAACTTTTGAAAAGTGCCGAAGAGATCCGCGTCAGGACCCGCGACTTGATGAGGAGGACAGACATGACGATGCAGCAGATGGGTAAGACCCAGGAACTAGAAGTCCCAGCTATGTATACCTAGGCCAGGAGGATGGAGCGTGGAGAGAAAGAGACGTTCATCTTGGGAACAGTTTGAAGCGATGTTTGAAGAGATGCAGCGGAGTTTTGACAGGATGTTCGCTGAGATACTTGATGAAGTCCATATAACTAGGCCTCTTATGGATGTGGAACAGCGTTGTCTTGAGCCGCTGGTCGATGTACGTGAAACGCACGATAGCGTCATAGTCACGGCGGATTTGCCCTACGTGAATAGGAAGGACGATATCGATATACGGCTTCTTGAGAAGAGTTTGGAGATTCGAGCAAAGACGAGTAAGCCAATCTGCTTTGAAAGATGGGGGACTGTGCAACGTAGGACCCATTTCAACGAGTTTCGAAAAACAGTTAAACTTCCTACAGACGTGGACTCTGAGGGCGTGAAGGCTACTTTTAGGAGAGGAATACTGCAAATCGTGATGCCAAAGAAGGTTAAGAAAACGCAGATTAAAGTTCAGTAGTACGCGGATTGGTTCTATATAGAAAGCTGTTCTAGACGAGATGACTCTTAACCCCGTGCGTTCTGTGGCCTTTATTTTGCAGATGACCAATTCTTGGTGAGGATTCGATCGAATGTCTAAGCAAATCGCACGCGGATTTCTCGAAGAAATCTAAGTCTTTCATAACGTTGAAGGATTGTTGGAAGCAAATGCGGAGGTTAGTGTGATGAGTATTAGACGAAGATTTGGATGAATCGGAACCTTATTCAAAAGGACTTCTTTTCAAATTGACGAAGGTATATCTCTCTGATTCTCCTTATCGAATCGGCGTCAGCAGGACTCTTGTCATCTCGAATTCTCAGGATGCGAGAGAATCTGAGGGCGAAACCGCTGCTGTAGTTCGGGCTCTTTTGTATCTCTGAGAAGGCGATTTCTAGCACAATCTTTGGCTGTACTATGACGGTTCTTCCTTTCGCCGAAATCTTTGATTCCATCAGCCTTTTTGATGTATCCTGAATTTCTTCATCCGTTAGGCCGGTGAAGCATTTTCCAACGATCTCTAATTTGCCGGTTTCTTCGTCCTTTGCGGCAAGGTAGTAGTCGCTCAGCCAGGCGTGGCGATATCCGTACCCGTATTCTGCGGCTACTACGACCAAGTCTAGTGTGTCTAAAGCCCGCTTTATCTTCAGCCATTTCTTTCCTCGGGTTCCCGGCAGGTATGTGGAGTCCAGTTGCTTTGCCACCAGGCCCTCGTAGCCGCTGGATAAGGCTTCTTCAAAGAAGCTTTCGCCCAGTTGCAGGCTTGATGTGATCAATTCTCTAGTAAGTGAGATTTTTCCAGCAATCCTTCTCAGAATGTTTCTCCTTTCTACATAAGGAGTGTCTAGTAGTGTTTGATCATAAAGGTGAAGGATATCGAAGACTTCGAGCACCACCGGAACTTCAAGTTTCTTCTCTTTG
>CAYZTF010000014.1:7645-11205 GCA_964481305.1 uncultured Candidatus Bathyarchaeia archaeon
GTGAAGGATATCGAAGACTTCGAGCACCACCGGAACTTCAAGTTTCTTCTCTTTGACTTCTCTGATTCGTCTAAACCTTTTCATGAGGTATTGGAATGGTCGTGGTCTGCCTTCCATGCTTACGGCTATGACCTCGCCCTCTACGATAGCCTTGTCAGCCTTCAACTCCTTTATGATAGTCTCAACAATCTCTGGTAGAGATGCTGTCACGTCGGAAAGACGTCGGCTGAAGATCTTGACCTTATCGCCGTCTTCGTGTATCTGGACGCGTGCACCGTCAGGCTTGAACTCGAAGCATGTTCTACCCTCATGTTCTGAGAGAGCTTCTTCTACGCTTGCCACAGGTTCCGCCAACATAGGCCTTATGGGATGGAAAAGCGTGACCTTGAGCTTCTCTAGTTCTGAGACCCCATACTCCATGGCGACTTTTGCAACGGAGCCAAGGTCACTGACTAATAGGTCGGCCCTTCTTACAAGGTTTGAAGGAACATTGGAGGCAGAGGCGATCGCCTCCTCCATCAGTCCTTCACGAAAGCCGAGCCGCATCTCAAAAATGAAGTTCTTAACGATGTATTTTGCCTCTAGGGGGGTTGCTCGACTTAGGAGAGATTCGATGATTTGCCTCTTTTTTATTCTGCTTCCGAATCCAACGGATTCAGCTACTGCTTCAAAGTACCTGTAGACTTCTAGTATTGTGAGCGGTTTCTGAAATATGACCTGCTGTTTATTCCTAGGCATTTCTTCCAGTAGCGTTTTGACGGCGGCACCGACATCCCCGGACTTGTTGAAGGTCTCCATGAACTTGGCGTCGGATACTTCTGTCAATCTTTGGATCGATTCTACGATTGTCTTGAAACTTACGTCGAGCGGTCTAGTCCCCAAACTTGCAAGTGGATTGCCCAAGATTAGTCTAACAGCTGCCTCCATTTCCGAGGGGTCTAGTTTCTTCAAGAATTGTGAGACTATGGTTATCTTTTCGTTTCTACTCGAAAGACTTTCGAGTTCTTCACATAGTTCCGCGAGTTCGGAAAAATCTGTCAAAAGCGCAGCAACACCGGTTTGACTTAGTCAACGCAGTATGCGGAAGAGTAGAATGAATGAGGATTAAAAAATTTTACAAGTGCGCTCATTAGATGCTTTCCAGTGGACTTCAAGGCGACTGTTCATAATTTCGCATAGCGGCTGCGAAGATTTTCCCAAATCTCGTTAAGGAGGTCTTCATCTTTCTTTCGACGATCTCCTTCTCTACGAAGCCTTTTTTGTGCAGACGCTTGACTACCCTGGTGAAGCGGTTCTTTGTGACAGGGTCTTCGAAGTCTTTTCCGCACCATTCTATGATTCTCTTGATGGAATCAGAGTAGCCATCGTGCATTTCCAATTCCAAAAGTACTTGCTTGTCTTCTCCTTTTGGCTTTCCTAAGCGGTATCCGGGCAAGTAGATTTCTTGAGGTGGTAGTCCGGGAACATTTCTTACCTTTGAGAACCATTCCTTGAATTCTGCGCTTTCTGGGGAGGGCACGTAGTATCCTCTTTCTTTGGGTGGAACTATATAGACGCGGACGTTTTCGAACATGAGGGATATGGTGACCGTGGCTCCATAGGCGTCTTTTGTTGTTGAGGTGGAGTCGATTAGGACTCGTCGGCTTCTTTCATCGGCCTCTCTTCTTAAGATTCCGTATAGAACGGAGAAAGTATCTTCGTAGCTTTGAGGGTTGTATCCTATTGCTACGGGCTTTAGTCCTTGGGCGGAGAGGTTGCGTTTGAGGTCTTCCACGTTTTTCTGTGCCACCAGCCCGTATTTGTCTTCTTTCTTGTCGTAGAGGAGGTATGCTTGCTCTATAGGGCCTTCGGATTCCCATCGGCTTATCCCGTCGATGATTCGTTGATAGTCGTAGCCGACCATGCAGACGATGATCGTGCTCAAGATCTTCAATGCTTAGGACTCTCCGTGTTCCTTGAACCGGCTTTTCTTGATGATCTGTTCGACGGACGGAAACGCTTCTTCTTCGACTTTGGATAGTTCTCCGTATTTTCCGACGTTCAGTCTCAGTCTTCCTTTGAACGTGTTCACATGCCCGTTTTTCACATCCACGATGTCTGCTTCATTCACTTTATCGATGTTTTCGTCCCACAGGGTCATGATTATTGTTCCCGTTACGTCTCCGACCATAGCGTCGACCACTCTATGCTCTGTGTTATCCTTTGTCTTGACGACCCTGACATTGTCCTTTTTCAAAACACGAACCCTTATAGTTACGCCTCTTGCCCCGTCTCTGAGCCCTCGAACGATGTATAACATTGCGTCCCTCTACCTGGCTTGAATTCTCAAGGGTTAAAGCTCTGTTTAGGAGAGGTATCGATGGAGATATGTATTTGCTTCAATGCTTTAGCAGAAAGTCGTACGCGCGCGGTAGGAGCTTGAAAGAGTCCTACCCTTTCTTCGTCCCCTCGTCCTCCACCTTCGTTTCCGGCTTAGACTTCGCCCCGAATCCTCGCCTCGACTTCGGCTTTGGTGAAGGGCTGTGCTTTTGGCAGGCTTTTTCAAGACCCTTGCGAGTCATGCGATCTGCGCTTTGATCCTTGGTTTCATGCGCGTCGAAACCTTAGATCTCCGCTGGATCCTTCCTACCAGGACTCCTTACTTGCTACTTGGTCTACCACTCGACGTCCAAAAGATCCTAAGATCCCTCTCCGTCTTGCGGTTCCCACTTAGCGTTCAGGTTTGCACTAAAGCTCCTACGGTCTTTACATAGATAGACTCACTTTATTTAGACATGTTTTGACATCTTTTTGTTATCATAAGTCCGATGATACCGATGTTTTTTAAACTTAGAAATTTGGCATATGCAAGAATGTTTAATCTCTGATGTCTTCTTAAGCCAAACTTTACAGAGAAATGTATATGGTCTTGCGGGCGTCTATATAATTCTTATTTTCTTCCAGAGCTTTGATTCTGTCTGATTATCTTTTGGGTTTATTGCGTCTAGTCGCAACGAAAAGGATGTGAGACAGATGCTTAGAATTGTTGGTATTTCCAGGTCACGTTGTCGCCGTCTTGCAATATGTATTTGTCCGCGCTTGCCAGAGCAACCTTGTCGTTTACCCAGTATTCCCACCATCTTCCGTTGTTGTCTACGTTGTTTGCCACGCCGTTTATTGCGTCGACAAGGAAAGCGTCAAAGCTTGGCCAATAAGTGGCGTGAACGGTTGCAACCGACTTCAAAGCTTCAAGCACGCTTGCGTTTTGGGCCGCATAGATATCTCTGAAGGTCTCGGAAGTCCCGTTTTCGTAGTCGATGGTGATCGATATTTGGATTACCTTTTCTCTGATGGACGAGTATCTCTGTTTTAACGATGCGTATTCTTGATAGTAGTAGACCGCTGCTGCCGTCGATATGATTGTTGAGAACGCAAGTGCCGCAGCGATTAGTTTCCAAATTCTCCGGCTTTCACTCATTCGTTTCACCCCTTCTACCTCTTTCTATCGCTTTGACAGTTGGACGAACGGCTGATAGGAAGAGTATTGTGTTGCTTGCTTCGTGCAGGAAGCCGAACCATGG
>CAYZTF010000015.1:0-3287 GCA_964481305.1 uncultured Candidatus Bathyarchaeia archaeon
TGAATCTTCTCGCTTAGGAAATCTTCTGTCGGCGGAATTTTTTTCCAATTGTCATCATCCCATATATAATCAAAAAGTTCCGATCTTTCATACTCAGTTATTCCAAAACATTGAATTAGATCAAACAGCACAATGTCATCTTTTCGAAATTTTGTTCCCCTTCTCGTATTAAGTTCGGTGATCCAAAGATCCATAGTATCTGCCAAAACAGAGTCGAAATCAACAGCCATTCTATAGACTCTATTTTCTGTTTTCATCGTCATGCAGAGCTTTCTCTTCAATCTGTGTAAATGGTATTTTCATGGAACTATGTGGTGACGTTTACATCTAGCCTCATAACTCTCTTTACCACCTATCAATATCAGTGGGCTGTCCTTAGGCGCGGGTTGCCCGTTGATCAATCTTTGTGTTCTTGTAGCTTTGTTTCCACATGTCATGCCTGTGGATGGGTCTCTGTACGTGCAAATAGCTTCCAAGGAAGTGTAATGGTCAGCATAAGGCAATATCTTTTCTACAATGGACCATGGTTCTCCACGGAAGTCATAGTTGAGCGCCGAGATGAAAACACGTTTTTCATTCGAAAGCCTAACAATTTCTGAAACAAGCGCATCCGAATCTTCAAAGAACTGGAATTCATCAAGCCCAAAAATCTTCACTTTTTTCAATTCTTTTTCCAAATTCATAAATGATTCATAAGTTGGCTCAACTATCAGCGCTGTTCTTTTCAAACCACTATGTGTTACGACTTTTGTTTTCGAATACCTGTAATCCAATACGGGCTTGATCAATAAAGTGGGATGCCCAGAATACTCATACAATTCCAGTCTTCTTAGGAGTTCGCTCGATTTTCCAGAAAACATAGGCCCAATGATTATTTCAAGCCACCCACATTCGACTTCCATGAGTGGAAAATATGCGGTCAGGATTTTAAGCTTTAAAGAATATCGCGCATACGTTTGAAAAAAGAGTCTGCGAAGTATTTACTCGGGTGATGTCCACACGGGCAGTAACGTTTCGGCGTAAGTATTTCCTTGTTGCAGCTTTACCCAAGGAGACTAAATACAAAGAAAAAGAGGGGCAAGTGGAGTATAGCGGTAGACATCTCCACTTATAGTGGGATTCGATCCCCCTCGCACCACAGACAGAAGAAGATTTGGTTGCTAATGCCTGCGTTTCTTGTTTTTCTTCGCTCCCGCCTCATCCCATTCGTGCAGTATCTTCACGGCTTCGGTAGCTGTTTTCCCAGCTTCCTCTTCACCGACTACTTTGAACTCATCGGTGACCCTGTTCGCGAACACCGCGCAGACGGCACCAGCTCTGAGACCGAAGAGGTTCGCTAACGTGAATATGGTTGCGGCCTCCATCTCAAAATTATACACGTTAGCAGCTCTCAGATCTGGGATAAGATCATCCATAAGACTCTGCTTATATCCTTTGAAGCCCAGACGTGCCTGACCGCAGTAAAATGAATCCGTGGTAGCAGTGATGCCCACATGATAACGATAGCCAAACGATTCCGCGGCCTCGACGAGTGCGGCAACAACGTCGTAGCTCGCAACCGCTGGGTACTCCACTCTCACATACTGCTTGCTCGTACCCTCGAGTCGAACGGCACCAGTGGAGATAATTAGGTCACCACACTTGCATTCTTCTCGAATTGAGCCTGTGCTACCGACTCTGATGAAAGTCTCAGCACCGACATTCGCCAACTCTTCAACAGCTATGGCGGCGGCTGGAGAGCCGATGCCTGTCGAGCACACGGAGATCCTAACGCCTTTATAGAAACCGGTATGCGTCAGGTATTCCCTGTTTTTGGCCACCTCTTTCGCCTCATCCCAACTCGCAGTTATCTTGGACACTCTATCCCGATCGCCGGGTAACAGCACGTAGCGGGAGACATCGCCTGGTTTTAGACATATGTGGTACTGAACTCGCTCCGCCGTTTCTGGCCTTTTAGCCGAAACAAATCTTTTTGCCATAGTCTAGAAACTCCTCTGCCCTCATATTCATCATTGAGGAGGATGGGTATTAAAATTTTTACAGCTTTCAATTTTACGGTGATAAGGATAAAATAGTAGAAAATTGCATACACCAACTTGATAGTTATAACAGGATCGGAGAAGGGGGAAATGATCTCAAGGGACAAAGATGGTAAATGTTTCCACACGGGCTTGAAGAAAGGAGAAGTCTACCCCTACGTTCTTGTGGTTGGTCCTCCTGGAAGAGTTAGGAGGACAGCTCTTCATCTAAAGAACACCACCGCTATTGGCGACGGTGGAGAAAGGGGCATAGTTTCAGTTAACGGATATTACAACGAAGTTCCAGTGACTGTCTTAAATCACGATATGGGCGCGGCCTCTGCTTCGATAATCATTCGCGAAGTTATCGACAGCATAAGTTTCAAGGAGAAAAACAAGGCAACGATTATTCGTATCGGTTCTTGCGGGAGCTTGCAGGAATACGTGAAGGTAGGCGACATAGTCATTTCTGCAGGCTGCGTAAGAGACGATGGTACGACACAACTTCTGATTCACAGTGAGTATCCCGCCGTGCCCAACATGAAGACGACTCTTTCTCTAGTCTTGGCAGCGAAGAAGATTGGGCGTAAGGTTGGGCACAATCTTTGGGTAGGAATCACTCACGCCAAATCCGAACTCTACGGGTTTGAGAGCCCGCAGCTCTCGGCGATGCCGAAGGAGATGGAAGAGCGTCTGAAGTCGTTCGAGAGAATGGGTGTTCTGGCTACAGAGATGGAGTTTCCCGTACTCGCTATACTCGGGGACCTTTATAATGCAGAGCAGCGTCGCACGGCAAGACCTTACGGCATAGACACGGGCTGTGCATTGTTGGTGGTGTCGCCGTTCAAAGTGGAGGGAGAACCCGTTAAATTTAGAGAGCCGTCTCAAGAAGACCTCATCCGGGTGGGGCTAGAGGCGCTAGATATCAAGAGGAAGCTCGACCTAGGAAGATTTGATGACTCAAAGAGTCTTCTTGATGCTCTCACCGTTCTTTAAGAAAAGAGCGAGATGAAAGCCGCAAGGGAAGACTCGCGCGTTCTAAGAAAGTCTAGCGAAGTTTATTTGAAGATCTGCAAGTAGACTTCTGAGGCTTTTCTTCTCATCTTCTTTGACATGCGGTTCCAACTTATCTACTAAGAAGTTGACGCAGTCTATTGCCAACTTGGCTTGTCCAAGATCTTTTTCAACCTTATCGGTTCCGGGTTTCACTCTCAACCCCATGTGTTGCCATGCTTTGACGCTGAGGATATCAATGAATAGTTTGAGAAG
>CAYZTF010000015.1:3387-7423 GCA_964481305.1 uncultured Candidatus Bathyarchaeia archaeon
ACCCCATGTGTTGCCATGCTTTGACGCTGAGGATATCAATGAATAGTTTGAGAAGTATCTGAGTATCGAGGGAGGCTATGTCAAAAGCGACAGGCTTCCCCTCTTTTTCGTCCTCCATAACGATCATCTCTCCATTTCTTCCATGGCTTGATGAACCTATTTTAGTTTGATCCGAGGGTAGTCTATTCAGTCGAACGTGCGTAGGCCTTCAGCTTTTCTTCAAAGATCGTTCTCGTGGGAAAGCCCAGAGAACTAGCGTAGGTGTTGAAATCAACCACATTTCTGCCATTCTCTATTGCTGCGGCTTGAATCTTTCTCAACGCTTCGCCGGCTATGCTGTAACAAGGCGCGTATCCTGCTCTGGTCTGGAAGATGATTATCTGGTTGTAAATCATCTTCTTACTCAATCCTGTCCTTTCGTGGGCCCAGTTGACGAATTCTGCTATGCTCTGCTTGCCCATGTTTATCCGCACATCTCCCACGGCCCTCAGGAATCTTACAATGCGCCAT
Source organism: uncultured Candidatus Bathyarchaeia archaeon (assembly GCA_964481305.1). Classification (GTDB taxonomy): domain Archaea; phylum Thermoproteota; class Bathyarchaeia; order RBG-16-48-13; family JAGMEO01; genus CAYZTF01. Next base: position 3,898 of record CAYZTF010000015.1, read on the forward strand.
TTCATCAATATGAACTCGGACTCCAATACGAACTTGTCTAGGTCTCCTAAGCTTTTGAGCGTCTTCAAGAAAGCTTCCTCCTCTTCTGTAGGAGACGCCTTGGAAACCAGCTCCTTCAGTAGCATCATGAACTCGTATTCTCTGAAGAAGGAGATGCCGTCGCTGATGGGATAGTGGAGATACGTTTCCAACAACTCTAATAGTGTCGGCTTCGCGGCGAAGCGGGTCGCGGAGTTCGAGAAGTTTACGCAGTGACCGTACTCCTCGTGAACGAGCGTCTGCAATAGGTCTGGACCTGAGGTTGGAGGCGACCTTTTTGGATCCGTGGTGACAAAGAACATGTTGAATGGATGGTCGGTTAAGGTGTTGAAATCGATCATGGCCGCCGTCGATATTAGGTTCAAGAGGTATCGCGGGGTTTCAACAACCTTGGTCTCGTACCGTGGGTTGATTCTAACGAGACGCTTCTCGACCACCTTCCGCAACTTCTCCCTGATATCGAGTATGAATTCGACGACCTTGGACTTTTCGATGCTTTCTTTCTTCGTAATCTCTTCATCTACGCTTTCCACCGACGCCTCTGTGCCAAACAGTTTAGCGATTTTCTCTGTGACCTCTTCCAAGATCGGCATCTCCTCCTTCAGCCACGCAAGAGCCTTTTCTTCTATTTCATCTGCGGTTTCGGGATAGTCGTACATGTCTCTCAGGATTCGAGGATAGATCCCTCGTCGTCCGATGTCTCCCCCTTTCTCTTCCAGAATCGGGAAGACTTCCTCAAAATCCCCCTCTTCAACTCCTTCTATGAAAAAAGTTTGACGATAATCAACTGTCACATCTTCAAGACGACGAATGGCCTCTTTGAGACCTGTATCCTTCGTCTCTTCAAGAATGGTCTTCAGTATACCGAGGAGTCCGTTGCACTGGTTTATCGTCAGCACTTTAACCTCGACAGGCCAGTCTTTGCCGCCCAGCCTTGCCTTAAGCGTCTGCAGAGCTCTACTGACGCTCAGTGATAGCGACGACAAATGTTCTGCGTGGATTCCTTCTTTTACGAGGTGACCGAAAAAAGACCAGATGATGTCTTCCAAGGGGGTATAGGGTTCTTCGTACTTGATTGCGGTCTCCAGACATCGGAGTAGCTTTCTCTGTAAATCGTTTTCGGCCTTCTTCTTCAAAACCTGTATTTTGCTGAGCAAACTCCGGATGTTGTTGTCGGTAGGTACGAAGAACTTACCGGCACATTCTTCCACGCCTTGTAGAAAGGCGGTGTTTGGCATATACTCGTTCCAAACTTCGAAGATATCTTGTTCAACTCTGCTAAGTTTCTCACCCATTTAAGGTCAACCACATTTTTGCTTCGGCATTATGGAAAGGAAGCCGTTTTATATTTTATTGGTTTCGTGTGTCTGCATATTTATGTTTGAATGTGGAAAGATTCCTTGCAGCGTGGAATTTAGAGGGCAAGCTAGTCGACTGACCTAATAATGCTATGAAGGTCAATGTTAATTGAAACCAAACTTTCCTCGTACGAGGGCAGATCGGAGAGAAAGTTCTGGAAACGATGCACCGCGACAACAGGGACACCCTTATGGACTTTGAACGGCGTATCCGAAAGCGTCAGAACAACCGGCATCAACTTGGCCTTCTTCCAACGCGAAATACCCAGCTTTTCCTTTAGCTCTGGAAGAAGCTTAGCTAGTTCCCCGGTCCTCAGAAGCTGTGCCTCCGCCATTCTCGCTGTCGCTGCTCGTTGCCAGCTCCTCTTCCAATGTTTGCAGTCCACCGAAACGATTGCAGGTTCAAGGAAGCCGAGCACATCGATCTCAAACCTTCCTTTAGTAGATCTGAAGCGGAGATGCTTCCTTGTGAAGAAACGGTTCGCCTCCAAAGCTATCACTGCCACCTCTTCAAACTCAGTCCAACCAAGATGCTTGCACACGCTTTCCAGGTCCGCTCCTTCTCTCAGCGCCGTCATCGCAAGATCCACTCGCTGCCTACTTGATGTCGTGACTTTTCCATGGAGCGTTTCTACAAGACCCTTGCTTGCTAGATCAAACAGCGTATCCTTCACCACTCCTACGGATGTCTTTGAGTCCTCAGAAATCTGGTCAACGTCAGCTGGCCCTTTGGCTGAAAGCTTGACGATCGACAGAAGCGTTCTCCACAACCCTTTCTACCTTTCCATGAATAATATTCTTAACCAGATAAACCAAATTCATTACTCCTAAGTGTGGAAGCATGGTCATCAAGTATTATCCGGCTCCGGACGTGAAGAGAGAGGTCGACAGGATCGTGTCAAACTTGAACTTGTCACACATCGCAACTGAAAACGTCATATGTTGCAGGAGCAGAGGCTCCAAAGCCAAACGCACCCTTGCAAGAATCCACGCCCTATCAAGGGTATGGCAGATAGGACTGGGTCTATCGACTCATTACCTCATCGAAGTTCTGTCGGAAAGGTTTGACAAGCTGGATGATGAAGAGAAGGCAAAAACACTGATACACGAACTTCTGCACATACCGAGAAGTTTCGGAGGCGGCTTCAAACACCATGGAAAAGACGTAAACCAAAGAAGAGTAGAAGCGCTATACAGAATGCTGGAGGAGAGACCAAGAAATGGTTGAACTCTCCGAAATTGTTAGCGGTCTTGAAAAGACTCAACTCCTATACTGGAGTGATCCATACCTTAAGGTCTCACAGGCAAGAACCCTTCGCGTTGAGCCCGATGAGAAACACGATGTCTACGTAGTCCTTGACAAGACGATCTTCCACCCAAAGAGCGGAGGTCAACCCTCCGACAAAGGCTTCATCACCGGATCAGGCTTCAAAGTCGAGGTCAAAAAGGCCATGCTGGCAAACGGCGTTGTTGTTCACTGGGGCAGAATCCTCGAAGGAGAACCCAAAAGCGATGGCGTAGAAGCTGAGATCGACTGGCGTTGGCGCTATCTTGTCATGAGGCGACATACGGCGGGGCACCTCTACGATCACTGTCTAACCCAAGTCACGGGGAAACGGGTCGAAACAACGGACTCTTGGCTTGGGGACCCGTGCTACGTGGGTTATAGAGGTAGGAAACCGTCCACCGAAGAATTAGGAAGGGCGGAACGTCTGGAAAACCAAGCCATCGGCAGAGGAGCAGTTGTAAACTCAGAGATCCTATCCTACGAAGAGCTGCTTGAAAGGGCGGCGGGGGCACCCAACATCTATCGTTTGCCAAAACTTGAATCTTTCAGAATCGTCACAATCGAAGGATGCGATCCTATCCCGTGTGGTGGTACGCACCTGAGGAATGTTAACGAAATTGGACGCTTCAAGTTGAAAGATGTTATGGAAGTAAATGACGGCTTTAGAGTCTACTATGATGTTGAAGACCTCTGAGGCCATTAAGCTCATGAAGGCTGTCGAGCGTGCTTGGTCAAAGAAAGATGGATGAAACCTAGTCTGTAGTCTCCCCAGATTCTCGGGCAAATTCTTCCAGCAACTGTTTCTGTCGTCTAGAAAGCTTCGTAGGCGTTCGAACTGTGA
>CAYZTF010000015.1:7523-9109 GCA_964481305.1 uncultured Candidatus Bathyarchaeia archaeon
TCTTCCAGCAACTGTTTCTGTCGTCTAGAAAGCTTCGTAGGCGTTCGAACTGTGACCTCGACAAGTTCGTCGCCCCTTCCAAAACCTCGAAGATGAGGAATCCCTCTACCCCTCAACTTGAATACTGTACCCGTCTGTGTGCCGCTCGGAATCTTCAATTCGATTCTACTCTCGAGGGAGGGAACCATGATCTTTGTACCCAAAGCCGCTTGAGCTAGACCTACCTCCGCTCTGTAGAGAATGTCGTCCCCGATCCTTTCAAAATATCTATGCGGTTTAACGTCTATCTGAATGAAGAGATCTCCTTGTGGACCTCCCCTCGCGCCGCTTTCTCCTTCACCGCGTAGTCTCAGTTGATGTCCGGTGTCTACTCCGGCTGGAACCTTCACCTTTATTCTTCTTTCCCGCCTCACTATTCCGGTTCCACGACATTCTCTGCAAGGCGTGTCTATGAAGGTGCCTCTTCCGCCGCAACGGTTACAGGTTTGTATTGTGACGAATTGTCCAAACGGCGATGCCTGCGTTCTGCGAATCTGGCCTGATCCCCCGCATTGGGGACAGTTTTTGGGTGACGTCCCGGGTGCTGCGCCGCTTCCGTTGCATACTTCACATTTTTCAGAACGCGGCACATCGACTTCCGTTTCGATGCCGGAAGCAGCTTCCTCCAGGCTGATCGATAAGTTGTATTGAAGATCCGAACCTCTTTGGGGACCGTATCTTGGTCTGCGTCTTCCTCCAAAGAAGATGTCGAAGATGTTGTCGAAGCCTCCGAAGCCGAATCCCAGATCTCGGAAGATGTCCTCGAAGTCAACGCCTCTGAATATGTCTTCAGTGGTGTATCTCTGATCTATTCCAGCGTGGCCAAACCTATCGTACTGGCTACGCTTTTCGTCGTCCGAAAGAACGGCGTAGGCTTCAGAAATCTCCTTGAATTTTTCGGCGGCGTCTGGGCTCTTGTTTCTGTCAGGATGATACTGTAAAGCCAGCTTTCGATAAGCTCTCTTTATGTCATCGCTTGACGCGTCTTTGGATACACCTAGTGCATCGTAGTAGTCTCTTTTGCTCATCCACTCTTCGACCGTTGAATAAGAATTGGGTTACTTTTCTTCGTCCACAACCTTATAGTCTGCGTCTACGACCTTCTCCTTCGGGGGCTTCTCGGATTCGCCGGCCTCCTTCGCTTCTCCTTTCGGAGGTGGTGGGGCTGCTTGTTGATAGACTTGTGAACCGATCTCCTGCAGCAACGTGGTAAGTGCTTCCGACTTGCTCTTTATCGATTGCACATCCTTTCCGCCGAGCGCCTTCCTCAATTCAGCGATGGCATCGTCTATTCTCTTCGCTTGGTCGGGCTTCAATTTGTCTCCCAAGTCCTTCTTCGTCTTTTCAGCCGTGTAGATCAAGTTATCCGCAGTGTTGCGCGTTTCCGCCTCTTCCTTCTTCATCCTATCTTGCTCAGCGAATTTTTCAGCCTCACGAACCATCCGCTCCTTCTCCGCGTCAGAAAGCTTCGTGGAGGCGGTTATGGTGATGTTCTGCTGGTTTCCTGTCGCCATGTCTTTAGCCATAACGTTCAGGATTCCGTTCGC
>CAYZTF010000015.1:9209-10769 GCA_964481305.1 uncultured Candidatus Bathyarchaeia archaeon
GTAACGTCCAGAAGAAGCAGTTCGGTGACTTCACCGGCGAGCACGCCTGCCTGAATGGCTGCACCGACAGCAACGCACTCCATCGGATCCACGCCCCGCTCCGCAGGTTTACCCATTAGGTCTTCAACGAACTTTCGGATAAGAGGCATCCTCGTCTGACCGCCGATGAAAATGAACTTATCGATGTCTTTGGGTTCAAGCTTCGCGTCGCTCAAGACCCGCAGGATCGGGTCCCTAATCTTCTCGACGATTGGAAGGCAAAGCTGTTCAAGCTTGGCTCTTGTCAGCGTGTATCGGAAATGCTTGGGCCCAGAGGCGTCGGAAGCGATGAACGGAAGGTCGATGTCTGTGGTCAATAATGTTGAAAGTTCGATCTTTGCCTTTTCAGCCGCTTCTTTGAGTCTGTACATTGCGGTTGTGTCTTTGCGAAGATCGATACCCGTCTGACTCTTGAACTCCTCGATCAGAAACTCTCTGACAGCGTTATCAAGATCGGTTCCGCCGATCTTTGTATCTCCGCTAGTAGATACTACTTGGAATACTCCACCACCGAAGTCCATCAGTGTGGTGTCGTTCGTTCCTCCTCCGAAGCTGAAAACCATGATCTTCAGTTCTTTTTCCAGCTTGTCGATGCCGTATGCCAAGCTGGCCGCCGTAGGCTCGTTGATTATTCTTACCACGTCTAGGCCGGCGATCTCTCCGGCATCCTTGGTCGCCTGTCTTTGATTATCGTTGAAGTGCGCTGGAACGGTGATGACCGCCTTCTTGAGCGGGGTTCCCAAAAAGGTTTCCGCGTCCTTCTTAATCTTTTGAAGAATGAAGGCTGAGATCTGCTGCGGGGTATACTCCTTGTTGTCTATCTTCACCTTATAGTCGGTTCCCATCTTGCGTTTGATCTCGAAGATCGTTCTATCCGGGTTCGTGGTCGCTTGCCTCTTAGCAGGATCTCCTACAAGCAACTGTCCTTCCTTGGTAAAGGCGACGACGGAAGGGAACATCTTCCCGGCGAGAGTAGGTCCTTCGGCACTCGGTATGACCACGGCGTGTCCCGCCTCCATGATCGCGGCTGCTGAATTGGTTGTTCCTAAGTCTATGCCCAGAATCTTCTCTCTCTTCTTCTCTTCCTTTTCACTCATCTTCACTCATCTCCTCATTTCTTGGGGTTTTTTCCGTTGGGGATGTCGCAACCTTTACAAGGCTCGGTCTGATGACTTTTCCATTAAAGATGTAACCTGACCTGATCTCTTCTAGGATTTTCCCTACCTCTTTACCCTTCTTATCAACCTTTATTATCGCTTCGTGGAGATTGGGGTCAAATTGTTTTCCAACTGCTTCTATTTTTTGAAGGCCCTCCGTTTCCAATAGGGAGCACATCTTTTTAAGGATCATCTCCAAACCCTCGACTACCGCTTCGAAGTTCTTAGACTTCTTACTTTCTTTCAGCGCGATTTCAAGCTCGTCAGTTATGCTGAGAAGGTTCTTCAACAGTTGCTCTTTGCCTCGGGATGTTACGTCGTAATACTCCCTCTGAACCCTCTTTTTGTAATTCTCAAAATCAGC
>CAYZTF010000016.1:0-9070 GCA_964481305.1 uncultured Candidatus Bathyarchaeia archaeon
TCGGGGAAGATCCTCATATTCTTAGAAGGACGGGGAAGCACCGTAGGTTCCAACGTCCTCTTCGGCCTATCTAAAAAAGGTCTGGCGCCAAAGCTTCTAGCCGTATGCAAGGCCGAGCCTGTAACGATCTCTGGAGCCATATTTGGAAACATACCGATGATCTCCGGCCTCGACGAAGGAATCTTTGATTATTTGAAAACCGGTGATAAGGCAAGATCCTATGTTCAGGGAGGAGAAGCCTACCTGGAAAAGGAGGAGTGATGCCCAACGTATCTGACAAAGAAAGAAGAGCGAATCCTGAACGGCGAAGAAGGCCCTCTCTTGGCAAAGTCGATGAAACTGCTCGTCACCTTAGGTGAACTGAACGGGGCTGAGAAACTCGTCCCCATAAAACGGTCACAGGTGGCAGGGGTCTCCTACAAGACCGTTGGTGAACCAACCCTCAACCTCGTCGAAAGCATGGCCGCTGAAAAACTCTCTGTCAAAACAAATGCGACGCTGAATCCGGCGGGAATGGATCTCGGAAGATGGAGATCTATGGGGATACCGGAGGCGTTTGCTGAAAAACAGCTGAGGCTCTGCAAGGCCTACGAAAGCCTCGGCGTCAAGCCGCTGTGCACCTGCACGCCTTACCTTGCAGGAAACAGGCCCAGGCGAGGCGAAATAGTCGGTTTCGCCGAGTCCTCAGCAATAGCCTTTGTTAACTCGGTAATAGGAGCTAGAACTAACAGACATGGCGGACTTGACGCTCTTTCCGCGGCACTTGTAGGTCGAGTTCCGTTGATGGGCTACCTGATGAATGAAAACAGACGAGGAAACGTCCACGTAAAGGTAGACATTAAACCTAGAGATGAGGCAGACTACGCTGCCATAGGATACTTCGTCGGTAAAAAAATCAGAGCGGACGAAATTCCGGTCTACGATGGCTTGTGCGCACCCTCCTTTAAAGACATGAAGCTCTTAAGCGCCGCATCCGCTGCTTCGGGCTCCGTCGCAATGTTTCATATACCAAGCATAACACCGGAGGCGAAGAATCTTGAGTCAGCCTTCGGCGGTGACAAGCCTGCTTCAAAGCTTGAAATAACTGGAAGAGACGTATGGTCTGTCTACGAGGAACTCTCTTCAAGTAGAGAACCGGACCTTGTCGCCATCGGCTGTCCCCACTGCTCACTTCAAGAGGTAAGGGAAGTTTCAAAACTGCTCTCAGGAAAGAAGGTAAAGGACGGGATAAAGTTCTGGGTCTTCACGTCTCCAAGCGTATTTGAAGCCGCCGAAAAGAGAGGCTATGTAAGAAACATAGTCTCGGCCGGGGGCGACGTATTCGTCAATACTTGTATGGTCGTGATGCCGATAGAGGACATGGGCTTCAGAAGCGTATATTCAAACTCGGCCAAAGCCGCCTTCTACATTCCGAGGATGACCAACGGCAGATGCGAATCGAGACTATTATCCCTGGCTGAATGCGTCAGGCTATGCGCTAAGGCTTAACAGACGTAAACTATGGCGAAGGACGGAAGTCAGCACTGTCTCTGAACCATCTCTATGTCTGGATTCGTTCAATGAGTTTCTGAAGGAGTCTCATCAAGATGGGCACCGCCTCTCTTTCAACATCTGCTTTCAGATGGGTTGAGACGAGCACCATCTGGTTGAAAAAGGCAGCCAAACGCTCGGCCAGGATCTTCGTGATAGTTGCATTCCTCTCTCCTAGAAGCACAGAAGAGATGCACGGGCCTCTTCCTCCAAATTGGGGCATAGCGACGGCAAGTGTTCCCATCAATAGTCGGTTCTTCTCGTTGAACAGGACGAAAGCCGCATTCTCTGCTCTCAAGATAGTGGCTGTAAACCTGTGAGGGCCCTCCTCTATTTCTTCAGTTAGCAACTTTGGATAAGACATGATGGTGCTTCACCTTGTACTATTAAAGTTAAAACGCGGCGCTCAGGAAAAAGGTTAATGGTGTACTATGTATGGAGAAGGACGAGGCGTCTTTGATACTATCGCGTCTCAAAGCGAATCTTTTGTCGCCAAAGGTTAGGCTTTCAGCCAAAGACGCTTTCCCAACGCTGATCAGAACCGTTCTGTCGCAGCATACGAACGACAAGAATACGGATCGAGCCTTTGAAAGTCTATCAAAAGCCTTCCCAATAACTCCTGAAGCGTTGGCAAACGCAAAAGAGGAGGATATCGGAAAAGCCATAAAGGTTGCTGGCCTCTACCGCAACAAGTCGAGGCTGATAAGAAAACTTGCAGTACAGGTTCTAGAGCAATTTAAAGGAGACTTATCATCTGTACTTAAATCGCCTTTGGAGGAGGCTCGGGAGAAGCTTCTAGGTCTGCCCGGCGTAGGACCAAAGACAGCCGACATCCTCCTCCTATTCTGTGGAGGCAAGCCCACGATCCCAGTAGACACCCATATTTTCAGAGTCTCCAAAAGACTAGGGTTGGCTTCCAAAGACGCTGATTATGAAGCCGTACGTCGGTCTCTTCAAGCGCTTTTCCCAGAAAAAGAGTATCTGCCTATCCACTTTCTCCTGATATCGCTGGGAAGATCGATCTGTATAGCAAGGAAACCAAGATGCAGAACATGCTTCCTTAACGATGTGTGTCCGTCAAGTACATACAAGCCGGAAACAGTCGAACGTAACGACGATTAAGATTCATATTACGAAGAGCCGTTGATGTAACAACACAGTGGTATGAATGAAGATAGCGGTTTTGGCCGATATTCACGCAAACTTGGCTGCCTTTGAGGCTGTTCTCAAACACATGGGCTATGCTGATCGAGTGTGGTGTCTGGGAGACCTCGTAGGATACGGCGCCAAACCTAACGATGTCGTCTCCCTTGCGAAAAGATTGAACGTGGAATCAGTAATGGGGAACCACGATCAAGCAGCCATCACAGGTCTTCCACTCGACTTCAACCCGTATGCGGCTAAAGCGATCATTCAGACCCATAGAATGTTGACGGCCCAAAGCCTATCCTTTCTAAAAAATCTACCGCTATCCCTAAGATTTACGATTGGAGGAATGGTCTTCTTACTGGTTCATGGAAGCCCAACCGACCCTTTGAACGAGTACGTATTTCCTGAAAACGCTCGCTACGTCCTTAAAGACCTGCTAAGAAAAGCTGAAGCAGACGTATTACTCTTGGGGCATACACACGTGCCTATGTGTCTCCAAGAGAAAGATGGCTTTATCATAAACCCCGGTGCCGTAGGACAGCCGAGAGACCGCGATCCTCGGGCAAGCTACGTTGTTCTAGACATACAGGACGGTGGCCTAACGGTCAATAGCCGCCGCGTCGAATATGACATAGCCAAGGCCGCTGAAGAAATAGTTCAGGCGGGTTTTCCTCCTTATCTAGCCCAACGTCTCTACTACGGCTCCTGACCGCAAAGGCCTTCGGAGAAGGCTGTTGTGAGTCCCACTTCGCCTCCACGTGAGTCAACCTTCACTTGGCTGAATCGTACCACGTCTACCTTTCCTGCATAGGGAGTAAGCAGCTTCAAAACCCTGTTTTCGTAGTCAATTTCTTGAATCGCTCCCAAACCAAGGAATTCTCCGCCGCCGTCGAGGAGACCAACGAGCAATCCTCCTTCGTCGCCCTCTCCAATGGCTCGAACCTTTTTTCCAAGCAATTCCGTTGGAATTCTGGCTATCTCCTCTTCGAAGCGATCTCCCTTTTTTAACACTATAATAAGGGTGTTGGTTTTCTCCTTAACGTATAGAATCTTGTGGCCTAAGAGTGCCTCCAGCTCCTCTAATCTTTCCATACTGGTTTTCTCTGTATCAAGAAATGTATTCTCCAACCGCACCCAGCTCATCGGCAAAGGCCTAAGAATAGTATTCTTAAGAAACTTCCTGTATCCTTGCTCACGCAGCCTCTTCCGTTCTTCTTTACTCCTTTTCTTAACTGCCGTTGAGGATGGCAGAGTATACGTTCTAAACCCCTTTTCCTCAGCAGCAGTAAGTACATGTTCCAATTCGTCACTGTGTTGAATTCCGATCACGATGTCAGGCGAGACAAGCTCCATCATAGTGATCTTATAGTTCCTCGCATCGTCTCCTTGCACCCACCCATCTGTGTTAATTATCACGTAGTCTACGGCCATCTCTGAAGCTCTTATGTTCAGCTCGGCCAATTCTTTCAGAACTCTAGACTCTACGCCACTGGGGCTTGTGGAGCCGATGAAGCCTATTCTCACAGTCTCGGCCGAGAAAAGGTCGGTTATAGGTTTTGTGACGAGTCCAAGCCCTATTGTGGCGGGAGATCCTATGTCTGACTGACCGGGGTCCGCATCTATTACCGCGATCTTAGATTTCGAGGCCAAGTTGTTCGCGAGGAAGATGGAGAAGGTAGTCTTTCCACAGTCCACTTCTCCAAGAACCATCACCCTGCAGGGTCTTGGTGAAGCTGAAATCTGTTCCACCGTCTTTTTCCATGCTTCAGGAATGGTGCTTCCATCAACCTCTTCGACGCTTCCCCCGACGCCAGTTACGACTTCGAAGACAGAGTTGGCTGTAGCCTCGAAGGGCACCGTTTTGCCTCTTTTAATTACCACCTTCTTTTTAGGTAATAAAGTGGCCCCTATGGCCTTCGCCTTTCCCTTTAGTAAGGTAACTGAAGCTGATCCGCTGACTAAGAGGGTTCTGCCTTCATCCACAGCTCTATGCATATCTAGCTTTGCCTCTTTATCCTGCGTCCCGCTCTTGCTGAAATCTTTGTCGCCGCCATCTCGTCTCGTAGTCCTCGTCTATGCTTCAAATATTTTTCATCGATCTTCGTAGTCTTATCTTCTTTGACATACTCCAAAACTATGTCTGATGGAAGAGTTTCGTCTAAGACTTTTACAAGTACCTGACCGTGTTTTCCAGCTCCGTCGCCAATTTTCACTATCTTTCTATCAGCTTTGATCTCCGTCAGTTTTTGTGAGATCGTCTCTGCAGCTTTTTCTACATCCGAATAGCTTTCCGACTTTATAAGGGACCCGTCTCCTAGGATGACGACGCCTAATCGCTTTCCGGGGTCAACGCCTACCACGATTTCATCGTACTTGTTCTTCCCGGAGAGGACTCTAAGCGCATCTTCGACTACGTGTACTGGGTCATCGTTTTCGTCATAAATGAGAATCGTGGCGTTGCCTTGGCCTTCGAGGGTACGGTCAGTTGTAATGACTACTTTGATGTGAGGGGGAACGTTTTCAGCTGGTCTCAGACTTAGAAAAGTAGCATGTCTTTTCTTTAATTCGTCAGCCAGTCGATAGTATGCTTTTCCCGAGGTTGTGGCAACCGCGATTTCTTCAACCATAGTTAGCACGTTTGGTCTCCGTCTTTGGCAAACTTCTACGACTGCTGTTTTTATGTCAAAATCGCTGAGAGAGTTAAAATACTAATCCGTAATTATGATATTTGCTTTTCGGATCTGAGGCATACGTATTGAGCACTCTGCCAGCTTTCTTCATACCCACAAATTGTTCTTCTATCGATAGGCTCCTCGGAGGAGGGATTCCAAGCGGCCAAATAACCCTCGTCTACGGCGCCTATAGCACTGGAAAGACCTCCTTCGCTGTCCAATGTGCGGTTTCATGTGCAAGAAAGAAGACAAGGACGCTCTATGTGGACTCTGACGACACCTTTTCGGCAACGCGTCTATCACAGATCGCCTCAGACGATCTGGATTCTGTGTCACCCATGATAATTGTGTTCAAGCCTAGTAGCTTTATTGAACAAGGCATTCTCTTCGAAAACCTAGAAAGGTACCTATCCCACTCCACTGCGCTGATAATTGTTGACACAGTCACTTCCCTCTATCGTATAGGCCTCAGAAACACTGAAGAGACGTTTGCTCTAAACCGTGAATTAAACAGGCAGCTAGCTGTCCTAACGGAAGTTGCTAAAAAGAATGCTGTCGCCCTGCTTCTTACGAGCCAAGTGCACAGCGTGATCGATGAATGGCCTTTCGGAAAGATTGAGCCTGTGGCCACTAGAGTCTTGAACTTTTGGTCTCAAAACGTCTTGCGTTTAAGCCTCTCTGAAAAACATCCGGTGAGAGAAGCGACGCTTGAAAAGACATCAGGAAACAAATCTACGGAGCGCCGCTGCCTTTACACCTTAACCGAAAAAGGAATATCTGAACTGAGACGCTAATCTTTAGACCCAGCACAATTCACTGATGGTTGGAAGCTGAAAAAGTGGACATATTTCTAAAGGGGCTGTATGCGATCTACACTTTCCTTCCCGCCTACTTCGCGAACGCAACGCCAACCATCTTAGGCGGTGGAAAGCCCATAGACTTCAAACGCAATTTTATTGATGGTCGCAGACTATTCGGAGACAATAAGACCATAAGAGGCTTCGTCTCAGGAGTTTTCGCGGGGACAGTTGTTGGCATCCTTCAAGGAGAACCCTTACGAGGCGCCCTTCTTTCCCTCGGGGCTCTTATCGGCGATTTGGGGGGCGCCTTCGTCAAGAGGCGGTTCGGCTTAGATCCGGGAGCCCCTCTCCCACTCCTTGATCAACTGGACTTCGTAGCCGGCGCATTAATTTTGAGTGTAAACTTCTTCCCAATAGACGTTACATCTATGATCCTAATTATCGTTCTAACCCCTTTCATACACTTCCTAACGAACACAATTGCCTATGCCCTCAAACTGAAAAGCAGGCCGTGGTAGCTACAAGCCTCTCTTAGCCCATATCACGTATTCGCAACCAGTGAATGCTAGGAACATCAGGATTATGCCGACAGCAAGGAGCATCACCGCCTCTCTCGGTTTATACGCGTAGCGCGTGCTCCTGTAAGACAGGAACCCTCCTGCGGAACCTACTGCAAAGAGCAGGATCGCAATAAAGCTTTCACTCCAACTCTGCTCCCCCAAGCCATAGTAATAGAATATTGGGTTGCTGGCCGTAGGCAGTAAAACTGGTGGTTGGATCATTATGTCGTAAACCCCTCCGGCAAAGAGTAAAAGCATCACAGCTGTCATTATGAAGACTAGGATAGTTGATGAGGGCCTCCCTAGTGGGATGCCTGTCAGCCGCATCCTTCCAATTCTTCTCCTAATTCTTCTGAAAAACGAACTCAATGCCTTTCACCGCCTCTTGAAATGGGCACTTTGGCGACTTCCCTATTCTTAAGCCTGTATTTTTGTCTTTTGTAACCCAAACTCAAATAGTAAACTAGGGTATCCTTTGTCTGCAAGAAGATTAAAATACTCATAACCATTCTTTTTATGGTTACATACATAGGAGTATCGGTATGCCACAGCGCATCTTATGCGAGGACTGCAACGAAATTCTCTATCAGGGTTCCGAACTCGTGCCCCCTGAAGAGATCATCAGAAAGCATGACGGTAGATGTCCTAAATGTGGCAAAAAACTGTGTTTCACCGCTGAAAAGATAGAGGTAAAGGCTCTTAAGCCGTAAATTCTAGAGGAGACTCTAATGTCACACAGCAGATTCGGGTCTCTGAAGAGGCTCTTCAGCGCTGATGCCTTATCGCTCTTCTCGGGAAGTTTCAGATATCTTCGAACCAAGATCTCGCGAAGCGATGTAATCTGGTTTCTAGGTCTGTCATTGGCGATTCTGTTAGCGGTCCTAGTTCGAATTCTGCCCTTGAGTTGGGGTTTCACTCTTTCGGAATTTGACCCCTTTTTTCACTATGACGTAACTAGATACGTTGCGGAGCACGGATATCAGGCCTGGTTTACGACTCCAAGCAGTGAATGGGTCAAATACTGGTACCCATACGGAAGGAACATCGCTACCACCTCTTTTCCTGGACTACCGTTCACAAGCGCAACTCTGTATTACTTCGTTTCTGCTCTTGGCTTCTCGGTTTCCGTCCTAGATGTATGCATAGTTTTTCCAGTGGTGATGGGCGCCTTAACCTGTATCGTCGGCTACTTCTTTGGAAAAGATATAGGGGGCAAAGGGGCTGGCTTATTCTTTTCACTCTTTCTTGCCTTGAACCCGGCTTACATCAGCCGTACAGCTCTGGGTTTCTTTGACGACGAGACCGTCGGCATTTTTGGCATGCTTCTACTATTCTTATTCTATCTACGTTCCTTGCAGCCCGAAAAGCGTCGGTTTGTCCGAGTGGGCTATGCCATAGCGGCAGGTCTTTCTCTTGGATATGTCTGTGCTTCTTGGGGTGCGGCCCGTTACTTCTTTGGACTGCTTCCTCTCTTTACCTTCATCCTTCTCTTCTCGAAAAAATACTCTCAAAACCTTCTGTTGTCATATAGCACGGTTATGGGTGTTGGTCTACTGATAGCGATATCTGTTCCGAAGCTTGGTTTCAACTACTTGGTGGAATTCGAGGTCATCGCCGCTCTCGGTGTCTTTCTGCTATTGTCGTTGGTCGAGATCATGCGATCGTTTGAAACAAGGAAGACGAAGGCAGTCTTCGCAGTCTTCTTCTTTGCGGCTCTTGGCTTGGCCTTTTACGTGGCTCTACAATCGGGGCTTATCACGCTTCCTGCAGGGAGATACATATCGGTTTTGAACCCGTTTGAACGTCTATTTATGCCCCTTATTGAGTCTGTTCAAGAGCACAGGCCAGCGACTTGGAGTCTCCTTTATTATCAGTTTGGTTTCCTCATATTCCTCGCTCCTCTTGGTTTGTATTTAGCTTCGCGGAAGCCTACAAACCATAACATATTCCTAATAGTGTTCACTCTAACCGCCCTGTACTTTACAAGCTCCATGGTAAGACTTGCGCTAATTCTAGCCCCCGCCCTATGTGGGCTAGGCGCCTTAGCTATGGTGGAGATCATGCACTCCTTCCTCGAGGTATCCGAGAAACAGACCTACACCAGAAGGAGGGCCCGCTTCGCGCCGCACGTCGGACGAGGCTTCAGTTGGAGCTTCTTCGCATGCCTGTTTCTACTGGCCACTTTTACACTAACACGAGGCGTGGAGAGCGCGTACACCCCAACCACGATCGCCGCTTCCTCCCTTCCCGTACGCGCCAACCTATACGACTGGGAAGAAGCACTTACCTGGATGAGAGAGGGTCTGCCAAACAATGCTATAGTCGCGGCTTGGTGGGACTACGGTTATTGGATAACCGT
>CAYZTF010000017.1:0-8857 GCA_964481305.1 uncultured Candidatus Bathyarchaeia archaeon
CAGATGGGACAGGTGAAGTTGCGGGCACTCTATCGAAAAAGTATAAGAATGTCAAGGCGGTGCATCACAGGAGGAATCTTGGCAAGACCGCTGCTATCGAGACTGGTCTCAAAGCCTCAAAAGGTGATGTGGTTTTTATCATTGATGCAGATCTGCAGTATTCGCCGGAGGATATTCCTAGGTTTCTGAAGTTGATCGAGGAAGGCTACGATGTGGTTAATGGTTGGAGGAGGGAGAGGAAGGACTCGTTTGGTAGGAGATTCTTCTCCAGAGTGTACAATTTTATGACTAATGCTGTCACCGGGCTTCGCCTCCACGACATCGACTGCGGCTTCAAGGCATTTAAGAGAGAGGCCCTTGAGGATGTCGTCTTCTTGGGGGATATGCACCGCTATATTCTGGCTGTGTTGAATGATCAGAAGTTCAGGATCGGTGAGGTGGAGGTTCAGCACTTTTCGAGGAGGTTTGGGCAGACGAAGTATGGTTATATGCGGCTCATGAGGGGCTTCTTCGAGTTGATCTCGACGAAGATGCGGTCGCTGTTCCTGAGCTCTCCCATGCTCTTCTTCGGTTTTTCAGGCCTTATCATGATGTTTATCGGTTTCCTCATAAGCCTCTACATCTTGATTGTGTTCCTGATGACCGGATCCGTTTCTCCTCACATACCTCTGCTGACATTGGGGGTCCTTCTGTTGATCACGGGATTGCAGTCCTTCGCTTTGGGCTTCGTAGCCGATACGATAAACTATCTTCGGAAGGAGTTGTTGAAGGAGATCGAGAAAAGAGAGAAAGGTTAAATTCATAAGGGATTCTATGGGAATGAACTTCATAAAAAAATGGTGGTTGAGATGGAAGCTTGGATGGTTTGGGCACTCATAGTCATGGTCTCCCTCGTCGGGGCCTGTGGCAACATACTCTGGAAGTTGGCCAGCAACAATATAGGTCAGATCTCATGGGACAAGCTCCTCGACATAATATGGGACATCAAGACCATTCTCACTCCGCTTGTCTTCACCGCTCTTTTCCTCATGTTTCTCGGCCGCTTCGCCAGTATCGTCCCAGTCGGCTACATGGGAGCCACACAGTTGGCAACCTTCGTAACGATACTGACTTTGGTCTTCACGGCGGTCCTCGACGCATTGTTCTTGAAGTCTAAGTATCCTGTGGAGGTTTGGGGCGGGGTCATCGTCGGACTCCTAGCCATATATCTCATCAGTAGAGGTCTCTGATCGCACAGCGCGGATTCCTATAGCAATAAGGACAGATGGCAGGGATTTACTGATGGAGAAGAGCAGTACCCTAGAGTATGTTAGTCAGATGAAGCCCAAGGAACATGCGATCATGTTCTATTCGGCGCCTGCGGATAACATCTTGTCCTGATTACTTATTTGAAGGCTGGATTGGATCAAGGCGGGGAAACCGCCTATGTTATCTGCAAGGAGAGTCCTGACCAGATTAGGGATGCGATGACGCGTTTTGGCATCGATGTGATGTTTTGGGTAAAAACCTGGCCCAAATGTTCAATGAATATGGAAGAAAAAGACGCTCGGGTATTTGTTTTCTAAAAGGAAAACATTTATATCCCGCATTGCCGCTATACGGGATGAGAATGGATGCTTAGGATAGTGAACAGGGACGCTGTCGACATACTGCGAGCTGTCTCCAGAAATTCGGGTTTGGGAGTCAGAGAATTGGCCAGAATTCTGAGTAAGAGCACGAAGACGATAGTATCTGCAGCGGAAACATTTGAAAAACTCGGCTTCGTTTCCTGCGATCATATGAAAGTCGGTGAGGTTGGTAGACCGAAGAGTGTCCTTAAACTCACGAAAACCGGGAGGGATTTTCTTAGGTTTAGCCGCCTTCTAAATCTGCAAGGCGAGGGGCTACTGGCGTCAGGTAGCATAAGTTGGTGCTATCCATTCATTGGGTTGGACCCTCTTGAAGCCATAAGCCGTTTGGAAAAGTACTATGTCAGTGGCTTGCTCGCGCTCCTAGACAAAACTTACGATTTCATTCCCTCCGTCAAATACATCTACATCGTTGTGGACCCATCCAAGAAGAACGATATGAACCTTATCTCCAACTGGTTCTCGGATGAATACAGGTTCACACCTCGTTTTCAACCTCTGGGAGGAGAAACAAGTGCCTCAGGTGAAGACAGAAATAAATCATACGAGGTCAGGGAAATCAATTGTCTAGAAAAAGATGGAACCGTTGAATTGAAGGTTGCAACAACAGAAAGAGCCATTATCGATTCCATCGCCGACTTCGAACTTGACCCCGGGACCGCAATACAAGCAATATACATCCTGCTAGAAAACAGACATCTAGATTACAACGGGTTGAGGGAAATCGCAGAAGAGAGGGGGAGAGCCGCCTTATCCAGAATCGGTTTCGTCTTCAATCTCGCCAATGAAATGCTATATGGTAGTAGACCGTCTTATCGTTTTCCAGAAACGTTTCCGACTGACATGGAGTATGACGAAGAAAACCCCTTCACTGTACAGGTGAAGGGGGCGATAATCAGGGTTTTTAATCTCCCTTAGCTTGGAGGTGGGAGAAAACGAGACAGCGGGTTTTTTCTCTCTTTAAATGTTGGAATCCGGCAGATTTCAATCTGGAAGAGTACAGAAGAGTTAGCCGACTGAAAAGATGGCTAAACCTCGGTGTCGTCGAGAGAGAAATGCTTCTCTACGACACTTTGTATGCGATTTCCACATACTCTCCTCAAAAGATGTTGTTCAAGGGGGGAACGATGATTAGCCGTGTCTACATCGGTGAACCCGTCCGTTTCTCGTGGGACCTAGATTTCGAAGGAAAACAGGTGTGCTCGCTAGACGACGTCAACAACTTGATCAATGAAGTCAACAGGAGACTTCGAGCAGACGGCGGAGTTGTTGATATGAAGGTTGGTCCTCACAAATTTATACTTGGACCTTTTCAAATAGACAGGGAGAAGTACGTCCCGACGAAATTTCCTGCCCTCATTCCAATCAAGAGAGCACTACCAACGCTAACTGTGGGCGCCGAGCTGCCTACATACCTTCGGAAATCCGGTTTTAGTCTTGAGGTGCCCAGGGTCATGTCTGATCTAAAGAAGGTCAGAAAATCCTTTGGCGGAATGCTTCACGTTGACGACATACGCGCCGGAATCAGTGTTGGAGGGGTTTCCTACAAGGAGAAGCTCGCTTCGATAAAATCATTACTAGAACCGGAGAAACAGCCGATAAGACGCGTTTTGAATCAATTGATCCCTACCTTAGAAGACGTTCTCGCGGATAAGATAGACTCGATCTCTAAACCCATCACTCCAGAGAAAAACGTGGATCTAGTCAAAGACATCTTCGACGCTAGCCACCTATTCAAAAACGAGTACGACCCAAAACAAATTGACGCTCATCTCGGAATTTTCATCGAAACGCGAGAGGATGTAGGCTCCTTGAAGGATTTATACATCCAGGCAAAGAGAAATATAGGGGAAATGAAAAAACAAGGCGCCTCAATTTTTCACGAACACCACTTATTTGAACCCACACGGAACCGAGTGAAGTGGGAAGACTTGTGTGATCAGGCCGCTAAAGAAATAGTCAAATGCGCAAAGATTGCAGAATAGCGGAAAACCAGTTATCCACGGCTATTAATGTCTCTCACATAGATCATCGATATGGGCTCTTAGCCATATATCTCATCAGTAGGGATCTCTGATCGCATAGCGCGGATTCCTAACGCAATAAGGACAGATAGTAAGCGGCTTACTGATGGAGAAGAGCGATACCTTAGAACGTTGTTGTCAGCGAGGGCAGGGGGAAACTCCTTCTGGATCTGCTCAAAGCGGCTCACAGTTAGGTAATCGACCTAAGCCAAGTCAATATAGGGGAAAGCCAATAATTATCAGTACAGCTCTGTTATTTATCGGATGGTGGGTTCTGTAGAGCCTTCAGGACTAGGGGTCTCCAGCTTCGTCAGATAAACCTCAACTATGTCACCCGGCTTTGTTGGGTCGCCAGCAAGTTCCAGACGCGGGATCGTGAACCGGAACCGCTTCTTAATCGATGTCCTGAACATTATGAACCTGATTCTCGTCGAAATCCCAATATCGACCCGTGTTCCAATCCAAAGCTGCAGGTCCTCAACAATTCGCTTTGGAACCTGGACCTGATTGTTCTGGAGAAGCCGGGCGCGAAATCTGACATTCCAGCTCATAAAACCGCCTCTTTCAGACTTTTTTCAGCCTTTCTTAGACTTTTCCTAGCTTTCCTAATACATTTCAAGACAAAGATTTCAGATCCTCGATTCTCTTTCATCAAAAGAAGAGTTTTCTGAGACTCCCACAAAATAGAAAAAATCTGTGGACGGGTCAAAAAGCACTCACCTGTGAGTACCGGAAGGCCGATCATCTTCACAGGCTTTCTGCCCACGCATACAGCAGAGAGAAGAAGACTATCAAAGAGTAGAAGAACAGTCTACCCGCAGATGTTGGGAACGGGTATATCACCTCAAGAAGAAGAAAGCAAGGAATGTACACTGCCAGCATTATCAAGAATATTTGCAGAGCCCTCATCTTCATTTTCTCCCTTGTTGGAAAGTAGACAAGTGAGCCGTATTCATAGGTAAGTATTCTTTCCCGCATATTTAAGTTTCTCGATCAATCCTTCTATTCAAGATCGAATAGGATAAAGACTAACGGTGTTAGTGTTCTTTCCCTCTCCCTAACAGTAGAATAATGACGAGGAACAATAAACTGGCGATAAACATAGCCTCGAAGATCGTTAGAATGTTGGCTTCGAAGCAGCATGGGGTCTTACCGAGGTTCTTCAATGTGATCAAGATTGACCCTAATAAACCCGTAAGAAGAAAGAAGATGCATGCCCAGCAAATCTTCAAAAATTTGGGCTGGATATTGAATATGCACACGCGAAAGAAACCCCTATTTCTTTAATCACGTCATTTGTCTATTGAACTTCTTTTTGTATTGGCGGTAAGCCACTATTGTTAGGAGAGCCAGAAACGGCGGTAGCACGACGAGTGGAATTTCTGGAATGACCGAATGGGGAACGCAATGCGCATCAGCGTTCGGGTCATGATCCTTTGTATCTCCTTGATTCGGAAATTGCGTTGACTCTGTTGTAAAGACGAGACAGAAGTCGCCAATCCCTGAGAAGACATATCCTATGTCTGAAAGCCTCACGCCCGCCCAGACGTAGTCATCCCCAGTCGGATACGCATCATAATAGTATCCGTCAGTTTGTGCCGAGACTTGTTCCGCCCAATAGCCGCTTGTGAATTTCCAGAGACGATGGGTCCAGACGCCGGTCGCTTTCACATAGTCTACGGACAGGGCGTATTCAAATGTGTATATCGCATTCCACTTCTTTAGGGTATCACCTGTGTTATCCGACCTATTGTCTATATACATAAAGTACATACGCGTGCTCACAGCATGCAGGTCTCTGATGTGCATTTTGTAGAAAAGCCATGTTTGATTATTCGCTATCTCGGTGCTGCATGTTCCGCCATACTCCGTGTTGTTGTAGATGTCATCATATCCCTGCGTTACAGTCTTCTCATCTCGTGCCGGATCGTCGCCCAGCTGGATCCAAGTCATACCGCTCGGTAGCGTGCCTGCATGAACTGGCTTGAAGTCTGAGACAGAAGCAACTAGAACGAAGGTGAGCAAGAATGGCAAGCTCAACCTAATCAGGTAAGCCTTCATGTCTGGGGCTCCTAAATGAGATGTATACCGCCGTGATTATGGCCAAGACTACTCCAAAGGCTAGGGTCGAGATCCAAGCATCGAGGCCAAAGAGAAGGATGCCAGAAGGCTGATAGACCTTGGCGAGGAGAAGTACGCCGGTCGCAAAGAAGAAGATGCCAGAAAACACGAAGAGAACCATCTCGGTCAATCCCACACCAAGCCCTCTCAAGAAACCCATCCTACCTGCCGATGTTGCAGCGGCTTCAGGGAGTCGCTCAACCTCCTCCTTGACAGCCTCTATCTCCTTGAACCTGGCTTCCCTTTCGGACTGGATCCTCCCCTCTATGTCTCGCTCCATCTCGTCCAGCCTCTTGGAAAGCTGCTCTCTGAGCGAGTTGTATGACTCTTCGGAGACCAAGCCAGCCTCGTAACTCCTCCTAAACTCTGAAAGAAACTTTATAGCCTGCTGACGCTTTACCCCGACGTCTTCCATGCCCTTGGCCCACTCCGGAGCCGTCGGCAGAACCGGTTCCTCTAAAGGTTCCTCCTCTCTTCGCGGAACCTCGACGACCTTTGGCGGCTCTTTCTCCACCTCCTCCACGATCTTCAGCTTAGCAAGCGTGTCCCAAAAATCTTCGAGGAGCATCTTACCCTTGAACGTTAGACGCCACCCTCCCTCCTCAGAGCGGATGAAACCCCCATCCTCGAGCCCTTTCAACCGACCCTCGAGGACCTCAGTGGATATATTGTACTTTAAGCCCTGCTTCAACTCCGTCACAGAGATCGGCGCGACGGGTGCTCCAGCTCGGACAACACCTTCCTCCTTTTCTGGAGGCTTATAACCATCGATCACGTCCAATATGTTCTTGTCCAAGAGGTCAACCAAATACTAACTCAACTCCAATGCCCGTCAAACTCAGGTCAGAATTCAAAAAACCTTTGTTCTTCAGCTTATTTATTCTTTTCTCGATCTGATCTGGGTCCTTCATAAGCATTAGAGCGATCTCCGTCACCGTCTTCTTCTCGCTCAAAAGCTTCAAGACCTCCAACTCGTCTTTGTCCAGGTCAACGACTTCTCGCTGTTTCACTTTAGCCCGCTCCGACTGGAGCTGCGAGACGAGTTTCCGACGTCCCTGCAAATAGTCTTGAACGTCTATCTCCCCCTTCGAGAAGCGCTCATCCAACTCAAATAGACCTCCTGTCGCGCCGCGCGCGCGTGCAAGCGCCACGGTTTCGGTAGGCGCCTCTTCGATCACAACTCCCTCCTCTTCAGCAGACGCTGGTGCTAGAGGAACAGGAGGGGCCTCGGACACGACCAACTCTTCGGCTGAAAGCTTCTTCCCAACAATTGAGCCAGGTTCAAGTCGCACACTCTTGTCCGCGGAAGCCGCTCCGATGAACGCCTTCCTATGGAGGACGATGTCTCCAACCGCGTCGACCACGCCCTCAACCCGTGCAGAGGGGCCAACGACCACATCCCCCCCAGAAATGCAGTGGCCCATTATAGCACTTCCCGCGCCAATCTCCAAATCTCTCGTCGCTTTGACGCTTCCAAGTATTTTGCAACTCTTTCCCAACGTAAGGTTGCCGTGGACCACCAGAGGCACATTGACCTCCGTGTGATCCGGAACGCTGACGTCCCCGACGATACGAACGAAGTCGCCGGCCACTTTAACCCGAGACTCGATGCGGCTCTGCTCCAAGAACGGAAGGGCCTCTGCAACAGCCCTCTCTTCCAAGTCGGGTATCTCCTTTACGATTGTTGTGTCAGGGACAACCCTGGGACCCTTATCCTTACGCCTGAAATACTCAACTACGGATGGAATGAATGGGATTACCATGAAAGCTGCTAAGATCAACAGCAAAAGTGCGTAGAACCACGAGATCATCACCAAACCCTCCTACCATTATTATTTTGGTTATTGTTTGAATTTTTTCCATCATGATTGTTCGAATGGTTCATACTGTTGGAACCATTCTTCTGGTTATTGTTGTTGAGGTATCGGTATCCATTGCCGTTATGATTCGTGTGATTCCATTCATGCCTGTTGTTGACATGATTACCATTCTTGTTGTTGAGGAAATTGTTTCCATTACCGTTATGAACCGTGGGAACCCAAGAATGATCTCCCTTACGATTGATTAACAAGGCGATCATCGCCTTGGTGCATACTAAGACCGTCACAAAGTAGGCCGTCATCAAAGCCGGAAGCATCCAGAGAAGCTCCTTTCTGTCATCTAAATAGGCTGCTGTTCCAGCCTCGAAGAAAGGAGCGAAGTTCCCCATCGTGCTGTAGGTTATGATCGATAGCGCTCCCATGAACTGCCACAACATGACCTCCACTCCAAAGAGGTACGCAAGAAGGCCGATGGTCCAGCCCACCAAAACGAGGATTGGCATGAAGTATATGTTTAGAAGCATTGTCATTTCCAACTTCTCCAAGAAGCTGAATTGCTTAGCTCTTAAGAACCTCCCAAGATACTTGAAGGCAACCTGCATGTGGCCCTTTGCCCATCGATATCTCTGACTCCAGAAAGACCTCCAATTTGAAACTCCTTCCTCATAGCATTCTGCGTCATTCACATACCTCAGCTGATAACCATCCAAAACAAACCTGCATGTGAGATCCGTGTCCTCTGCCAACATGTTCGGGTCCCACCCGCCGACCTGTTCTAGAACCTTCCTCTTAAAGCCTCCGACGGTGCCGCCATACTGGGGTGTGAGTATCAGGTTATCCCTGGCCAGTTGATCTATGCGGTAGCCTCCGATCCTATCGAGTGTAACTATCTTGGAGACGAAGGAGTCTTCCTCGTTCAGAACGGTGACCCTTCCTTGAACCGCCGCCACCTCCGGATCGATGAAGGGGGAAACCAGCTTCTCGATGATGTCTCTTTGAGGATAGTAATCTGCGTCGAAGGTCAGAACGACCTCGCCGTTGGAAAAGGCTAGGCCCGTGTTCAGTGCGTCGGGCTTACCGTTTCCTCCATTCTTTCTGTGTATTGCTTTGATGTAGGGATGTGCGTCTGCGAACTTGTCTACGATCTCCCCCGTCTTGTCGGTGGACGCGTCGTCTACGACGACCACTTCCATCTTGTCCTTAGGATATGTCGTCTCCGTTAGACGTTGCAGAAGATTTCCGATCACCCTTTCTTCATTATGTG
>CAYZTF010000018.1:0-3553 GCA_964481305.1 uncultured Candidatus Bathyarchaeia archaeon
GTCAAAGTCAAAAGAGGTGAAAGAAATGATGTGCAACCCATATGAATGGCATCATGGACCGCGATTCATGACCATTGAAGAAGAGATAGAGATGCTTGAGAAAGCAAAAGAAGCTACCGAGGCACAATTAAAGAACATCAATGACAGGCTAAAGAAGCTGAAGGCGTAGGCTCTACTTCTCCTTCAATAAATATATCTTCCCTTCTTTTTTGATCGCAGTTTCCATGTTCCTATCGAGCATTAGAAAACATTTCTCAATTTTAGCAGCTGAGAAAGCTGCTTCAGAACGAATCTAGAAGCATCTTCGTCAGGACATTGGAGATCTCCGGCTACGGCCTCAGTTCTTCCGAAGAGGCAGAGTGCTTCTATTCCTCTGATCTTCGCCAGCCCGAACACGAGGCCAGAGAAGCCGTAGAAAGGCCCTGTATAGCTTGTCTCTATTCCATGGCTCTTCGCTTCATCGATCAGCTTGCTGTCTGTGGCGGCGCAGCATACATCTTTATCTTTTCCAACATAACCTGCGACTACGATCATTCTTCTTACACCCGCCTCTTCATAGAAGTCAAGCACCTTCTCCGCGACCTCGTACTGTCCTACAAAGTCGGCATGGTATCCTCTTGTGATAATAAGCGGGGGATGTTCGTGGAAGAAGAACTCAACCTTTGGAAAACTCGTCTCTCCGGCCTCAACCAATGCTCCGCCAAAACCTGGGAATCTGGGATCCGGAGCATACGAGGGTTCTGACTGATAAATGACAGGGAAATGAGTGGAGTATAGGCTTGCAACAAGCTCTGGTCTGAGTCTCTCCACTAGGGAATCCACTACAAGTTTTCCAATCGATCTCAGTCCAGGAGAACCGACGATCGCCGTTGGCTCCGAGGCCTCGATTCTTCTATAGTGTTCTGTCCAGGTATGCTCTAGCATTTCTTGATCCCACTGGCGATCTACGTAATGTAATTTTTGTATCCTTTTGCAGCAGCTTCCTCTGTCTTCTTAATCGCATATTCTTCTATCTCAGCCATCCGCTTAATGGCCTCCTTCATCTGCTCAACCTGCCTATCCAAGGGAGAAAGATCTACTTTGACATTCAACATCTTTGACAGAACCTCCAATACGGCTCTCCCCGCGTTCGCGTCTACCAGATACTGTCCTGACACGGTCGTGTAGCCATATGTTTCGCCCAACAGGCAAACCCCTTGCAGCTTTTTGACCTTGGCAAGACCGAAGATTAAGCCGTTCACACCCCCGATCGGCCCCTCCTCCATAACAAGTACTCCCTGACGCTTAAACTCGTCAATCAATGCTTCTTCCGTGGCTGCCCCGTATACTCGTGGGGTATCGATAACTCTGTCGGTCACAAAAGCCGCGACGGAATAGATCCTCTCGGCGCCAAGCCTCATCGCAGTATCAAGTACTTTGTCCGCCATAAGATACTGCCCCTCAGGAGTAACGGCCTGCGCATTTCCTGTAAAGAAGATGAGGTCTCTTTCAGACTCCTTGTTCTTCCAGAAGTAAAGTTCGTTTCTCAGCAGTTCAACGATTCCGTCTTTTCCAATCAAGACATAGGGTGGAAAGAATTTGGAGTAGACTTCTCCGAAGAGTTCTGCGTGTAGCGTCTGCACAAGGTGGTCTACCGAAAGTTTACCGACGTAGGCGATTCCTGGAAGGCCGCTAACTATGCAAGGCTTCCTCAGTTCGGGCTGCTTCAGGAGACGAACTTCCACTTCCAAGAAAGATCAAACAGAATATTAGAATGGTTACTATTAAGTCAGCCGCATGGTCCTTATCGCCATCGATGTCTGTCTCAAGGCACTTTTGCTTCTTGGAGAGACCGAATGGTTTATATCAAAATTGGCAGCATTATGTACAGTTCAATGCGTTGGTGTACAGAAATGAAACTATTCACTGTCGGCCCGGTCGCCTGCTACCCTGAAGTTCTCGAAGAGATGAAGCATCAGATGTTCAGCCACCGGAGCGAAGAATACAGAACGCTGCATAAGGAGACCGTAGAAATGATGCAACGTTTCCTAGAGACCGAAAACCCTGTTTTCCTGTTTCCGAGTTCAGGCACCGGTTTCATGGAGGCCTCGGTGAGAAACTGTGTTGAGAAGAAGATGCTCTGTTGCGTCTGTGGAGAATTCGGAGAGAGATTCTCTGAAGCTGCAACCTCGAATGGTAGGGAACTCGAGAAGATCAAGATGCCTCTAGGAGAACCCGTCACACCGGACCTGTTAGACGACACGTTGAAGAGAATCCCAGATGTTGAGGCTGTCTCCATCACTCACAACGAGACAAGCATAGGTCTGATAAACCCATTACGTGAACTCGCCGAAGTGGTGAAGAAGCACGGGAAGCTTCTATTCGTCGACGCGGTGAGTTCAATGGGCGGCACGGAGATTAAAGTAGACGAGTGGGAGTTGGACGTATGCTTCACGAGTTCCCAAAAATGTTTTGGGATCCCGCCCGGCCTTGCCGTCGGTAGCGTGCGCCAAGATGCCTTGAGAAAATCCGAAACAATGAAAAACAAAGGCCTCTATTTCGACTTCAAACTTTTTGAAAAGTATCATAAGAACAACTTCACACCGACGACACCTCCCATACCACAGATCCTCGGCTTAAACAGAATTCTGAAAATGATAGACGAGATGGGAGGAAAAGAAAGATACTTCAACACTTATGCGGAGAGGAGCAGAAGAATAAGAGAAGGCATTAAGAAGCTAGGCCTTACACTTTTCCCCAAGAAAGGTTACGAAAGCCCAACAGTGACATGCGTCAACGCACCAGACAAAATGACCGGGCTGGAAGTGTACCAGAGCATGCGCGAAAAGGGATTCGAACTAGCAAAAGGTTACGGCGCCTTAGTTGATAAGACTTTCAGAATCGGAAACATGGGTTACATCGAATTCAAAGATATCGAGATGATGCTAAAGAGCCTAGTAAATCTCATAAGGTAGATTATCATATCCCAAAGATAATTTATCTCAAATGAAATCTTTCCTAAAACTCTCAAAAGAATCGATTAAGAACCAGGACAGTCCACTGGATTATGGCAAGAATTCTTTCAAACAGCTCTTAGTTGAGTCATCCTCTTTTCTTTTTTTATCTTATTTCTAAGATAAGTGAAGCGGCTCTGAAAATGTCGCTGGTCGGACCTTTTATAGTTAGAACTGACAATGGTAATACCCTTCTAACTGTCAAGTATTACGAAAACAGAGGAACTATCGATAACGTAATAATATTCCCAGAAATCTATCACGTACTCTCCGTCGTTTTTGACAGATATTTTTCATTAAGTTTAAAGCAACTGCTACACCCTTAGCATGATACTTTACGACATCGTTTCAAAACCAAGAGGAAGAAGGCTTGGCAGACACACTGAAGAACTGGGAAGGTAATTCAGACAGATCGATATTCAAGGCTCTAAAGGATAAGGTGGTGAAACCAGCCCCTATGAAGGAGAGGCTCTCCTACGCCATATACCGCTTAAAGACGCAAATGGAAGCACTTGAACAGTCCGGCTCCAAGATGCAGTACCAATACGACAAGCTCTTCA
>CAYZTF010000018.1:3653-7136 GCA_964481305.1 uncultured Candidatus Bathyarchaeia archaeon
ACCCTAGGCGAGATAGGAGAGAGCCTAAACGAGCTGGTCTTTGAGTCAGGCGAGGCGACTGCCCAGCCTACGAACATCGAAGCTTCAAGTGAAGCCGCAAAGATTCTAAACGAGGCCGCAACGGTTGCAGAACAAAAGATGAAGGAAAGGTTCCCAACACTACTAGGTACGCCTGCTTCCGACATCGAGAAAACCTCAGAATCCCGGTTTGCCACATAGTTTCCTACGTTTTTCTGTCAAGAGATGATCATGTAGTTGTCCGTACGAACCGATCTCGAGAAGATGCTCGATAAACCCATCAAAGATCCCTACGGTCGCTTCTTTGGCCGAATCGTGGCTTTGCAAACGAACTCAAAAGGTGAAGTCACAAATATCGGTGTTGAACGCGCAAGCGGCGAATTTGCGAGTTATCCAAGCGAACAAATCTCGATCACAGGCGAAGAAGCTGTGTTCGCATACTCATGGAAGCTTAGGGCCCAAGAGACGCTCAACGAGTTGAACCTGTCAATTCGAAGAATCTCTGCTCTGGATCAGCTCTTAAAGGATGGGGAGATCTCCAAGGAATTGTATGACAGCGGTCGAAAAGAGAAAGAAGGCATTGTAGACGAGATCTTGAAGGCTAGAAAGAATCTGGTTTCTCCCCTCAACAAGCGAATTGAAAAACTCAAGGTCCAAATCAACGAGATGCGGGGATACCTGACGAACATGAAGATAGAGCATCTCTCAGGACAGATAGGCGACGCCGCATATGAGGCAACATACGAAGCCATCCAGAGAGCCTTAACCAGAGCTTTGGCAGAACAGAAAGATTTGGAAGCCTCCGTCGAAGCGCTGATGAACCCTGTCCAAATAGCGCCCCCAATCTCCAATCAGGAATCAGGCTCCTTAGAAGATACAGGAGCCGCCAAGCCTTCACGACCTCTGGTTTTGAGAATAAAGGAAGCGATCTCATAGAGTCTTAACAGGGGGGCGGAAAATCCCCAAAGCGCTAGAAAACTGGAACGGCAACAGAGGATCGATCGTCCAGTCGATAAAGGAGAAGCTGTGGCCTTCGAAAAAGCCGGCGAAGGAGAAGATGCTGAGGATTATGCACAAGCTTGAAGTGCAACTGAAGAGGCTGGAGCAGGTTTCTCAAAGGCTTAAGTCGAGGGACGAAGAGTTCTTCGAAAAATGCGTCGAGACACAACTTGCTAAGGATCATCTCCGCGCCATGATGTATGCTAACGAGTGCGCCGAGATAAGGAAGATGGCTCAGATCGTCTTGAGCAGTCAGCTGTCCATTGAGCAGGCCATCATAAGGTTCCAAACGATCGGTGAACTGGACGATGTCATGATCGCCGTTGCACCCATAGCAAGCATCATTCAGGAAACCAAGGGCAAACTGGTCGACGTAATACCTTCTGTGGCTACAAAACTGGACGAGGTCAACGTCATGCTCGGCGACGCGATGAAGGAGGTCGGCGGTATTTCAGCGAAGAACTTCAAGGTTCAGTCGCCGAACAAGGAGGCTATGAAGGTTCTTGAGGAAGCGAACAGGGTCTCTGAACAGAAGATCAGAGAGAAGTTCCCCGAGTTGCCTCAAGAGATAGAAAGAGAAGCATCCGGCGTAATGGAAGAACCCATAGCCCTAGCGGTCGGAGGCACAGGAGGGACAGAGAAGATGCTCCCCATAGATCGAAGAGTGTTTGAATACATCAAGCATGCACGCGACGGAAACGTCAGCATACTCCAATGCGCTTCCGATCTGGGAGTAACCCCAAGAGATGTCGAGAGAGTCATACTGAGGCTGGAGAAGGAGGGCAAAGTCTCAATCCAGTAGTCAATCTCCGGTGGTCAAAATTTGTCTGCGTCCAATGAACTCGAGGTACTGGCTGCTAAGTACGCTAACGATGCTATCAAACTCGATGGCCAAGGCCTCAAAGGAGTAGCAGTCGAAAAATATCAGAGGGCCGTGGAGATACTTCTGAAACTTTGCTCACTTTATCCTGAAGCCACCCAAAACAAGGTCTACCTAAACCTTGTCGACCAATACAAGAAGAGGATCAGTCAACTCAGAGGACTTGAGCCATCACCTGACCTATTCAAAAAGACGCCGGAAAATGAAGTAGAAGAGTTTGATCAACTAGTTCTGAGGGAAAAGCCCAACGTAAAATGGAGCGACATCGTCGGCCTCGAAGAAGCCAAACGGGCAATCAAGGAGTCAATGATCTACCCAGTGAGGAGACCAGACCTTTTCCCCTTGGGTTGGCCTAGGGGCATCCTGTTTTTCGGTCCTCCTGGTTGTGGGAAGACGCTGCTGGCCGCGGCGGTGGCTACTGAGATTGATGCGAGCTTCTACTGCATCGATTCGGCTTCAGTTATGTCAAAGTGGCTCGGCGAATCTGAGAAGAACGTCGCTTACCTCTTTAAGCGGGCTAAGCAGGCATCGGAAGGCGGAAAGGCTTCAATAATATTCATGGATGAAGTCGACTCGCTTGTGGGCATCCGTAGAGATGAAGTAGGAGGCGAAGTGAGAACTAGAAACCAGTTCTTGAAGGAGATGGATAGCGTCATCGATAAGAGCAAAAAACTGCGTCTCTACGTCATCGGAGCGACAAACAAACCATGGGTCTTGGATGAAGCTTTCATACGAAGATTCCAGAAAAGAATACTAGTCCCTCTGCCAGACTACTACGCCCGGCTAGAAATGTTCAAGCTCTACTCCAAGGACCTGCCGATCTCAAGAGACGTAGACCTCGATGAATTAGCTACGATGGCCGAAGGACATTCGGGAAGCGACATAAGAGATGTCTTCCAATCTATACAGATAAAGATCGTTAGACAACTCTTCGAGAACAGTGAACCTAACACGAACGTCAAGCTACGCAGCATAACAATGGACGACTTCAAAGAAGCTTTTAAAGAGCGGAAACCAAGCGTTTCAAAGGAGATGCTACGATACTACGACAAATGGTACGAGGCCTTTAAGGCATTATAGAAGGCTGAACAAGATGAAGAGATGGACCGCATCTGCGCTCATTCTCCTGCTGGTGGTTCTCAATGTCTCAACCTTTAAGCAGATCAAGAACGTAGACTCAGCGCCCTCAGACCCGTCCCTAAATTATGCGATAAGGCTCAAAGTGTACTTCAACGGAAGCATTCTCGTCGAGTCGACAGGCGAGCTGGTCTCTCCAAACCCGAATATGACAAGAATATCTGCATCTGCAAACTTCACTAAGAGCGGGGATTCGGTGGTGGTTCATCACAGAGCCACGATGCTTCTGCCTTCTGATTTCTCCTTCGTTGGCGTCTCAGGCAGCGGAACCTATGCAAACGGCTCTGCTTCAATGGAGATGACGATTCAGCAACCTTTTCCCGACTTTGAAGATACCAGTGCTAGAATTGATCTGAATAGGACCGTGATCGCGGCTACAGCTAACACCACGGCCGTTTACGGCGGTCTTCTCGGACTCAACAATGAGACTCTAAAAGTGATGATTGACG
>CAYZTF010000018.1:7236-8651 GCA_964481305.1 uncultured Candidatus Bathyarchaeia archaeon
CTACCTGATACGAATGCTTCGGCAACGTGGCACAACGTTCCGTTTGCCAGCCTTGAAGGTGTATGGTTCAGGATCGCGCCAGCCTTGCCTCCACCCTTCTTCGTCTTTTCATACGATACGATGCTCTGGTTTACAGCCCTTTCCGGCGTGACAAGCTTTGTAGTAGTCTTGTCCGTAATGTATAGGAGAAGATTTGCTGTGAAGCAGATAGAAACTGCCAAACCTAACATCGTTCAAACCGATGAACAGAATAAAGAATGAAAAAAGGAGAACCATTTTGTCGATAAAAGACTGGTCTAGAGAAGACAGGAGAAACGTCATCAAGAGGATAGGCGAGAAGATCCGTCCCTCGCCTATAAGAGAAAGATTATCCAGATCAATCTACAGACTCAGGGTCATCCATAATAGGTTGGAGCAGTCCGCCTACAGGATGGAGCAGAGAGACAAAAGCCTCTTTGAAAAATGCGTCAGAGCTCAGGAGAGCAAGGATCCTGCGAAGGCAGCGATGTACGCTAATGAGTGTGCTCAGATAAGGAACATTGTCCAAGTTACGCTTCGTAGCCAAATAACTTTGGAGGCAGTGCTGAATCGCTTAGAGACTGTTCAAACATTTGGAGACCTAGCCCATAGCATAGGCCCCGTCGCCTCCGTGGTTGCCACATTGAAGAATCAACTCTCAGGAGTCATCCCAGAGATGGCGTACAAGTTTGAAGAGGTGGGCAACGCTTTGAACGAGATGGTCTTGGAGGTTGGAGAGGCAACAGGTGTAACTGAGGTACGGACATCGCCTAACGAAGAAGCTCAGAAAATCCTAAACGAGGCCTACACAGTGGCTGAACAGAAGATGAGGGAAAAGTTCCCAGAGTTGCCTACAACGGCTACCGCAGAAAGAGAGAAGCCACCCTAAGTTACTCAGAATACCTGTACACACCATCAGCTCAATAGCTACAAGGCTACGCGGAGATCACGATCATGCTCTTGTCATCCTTGTAGAGTTTAGGCTTCCTATCAACTTTCAGCAAAACTTCTTCGACGATTGTTTCAACCCTGCCATTCTTTTTCACTATGGCGGCCAATTCTTCGTCAGAAATGGCGTCAGTCACGCCATCGGTTGCCAAAACTACGAAGTCTCCAGGAGACACTTTCTCTTTGTAAGAATGGAGGATCGTATCTTCTTGGCCTATTACTTGGACTAGTATATGAGTCCCAGGTACACTATCAGGCTGAGTGATTCTATTGATCTTCCCGGCCCTTATCTTGTAGGCAGAGCTGTCTCCAACGTGTACCACCAGCAGCTCATCGCCTCCAACATGAGCCGCTGTGAGAGTTGTTGTGCCCATCCATGGATCTTTCTGCCTTTCCAGCAAAAGTTTCTCGTTCAGAGTTTCGACTGTTTTCTCAAGGTCTCCGTCGAA
>CAYZTF010000019.1:0-3853 GCA_964481305.1 uncultured Candidatus Bathyarchaeia archaeon
CTGTTCGTAATTGCGTCTCTTTCATGTCTTTTGCTTTTAGCCGCCACGAGCTTCTACATTTACATCGTAGATGAACGCGGAAGAAGATTCATAGGGATAGGCGGCCTCCAACTCTTGAGGGGCTTTGTGGCCGACTGGACCGAAGGATCAACTACGATTCTTGAAGACAGCTTCGAAAAGCTCGGCGGAGAAACAACGATTCCTGTAACGCTATTTGCCTTTGGAAAGGAAGAGAAAATTGAAGCAGTCGTGGTCGTCCCTCTGTTTCATCCAGGCCCGTTTAAGAATGTTGGAAGCAGTAATCTGCCCTACCTCATTCAAAGGTCTTTGGAGGACAGGCTGGGATCGATCGTCGTCGCTGTTCCGCATGGAACATCGGGTCATGAGCTGAATCTGACTTCTCAGCGCCAATGCGAGAAGGTGATTCAAGGATTCCTCGATTTAGTCGATTTTTCCACCTTCTCGTCCGCGGCGACAAGGCTGTTTCGTGGAGAGGTTGGCCATGCCAAAGCTACATGCCAATTCTTTGGAGAACGTGGTCTGATCACGCTTACCTGTGCACCAAAGAACATGGAAGATGTCCCCTTCGAGGTCGGTGAAAGAATCGCCAGTAGATGTTTAGAGTTGGGCGGCAAAGTCGCTGCAGTCATAGACGCGCATAATAGCATCGAATCTGGAGAACAAACACCTGGTTTGGCAGAAAGAGATCTGGTTGATCTTCAAGAGGCAGCAGAGTCGGCGATCACTCGTGCGTTGAATGATAAGCAATCTGTTTTCAAGATCGGGGCTGCTAGAGTAGTGCCCTCTAACTGGGGTCTAGAACAAGGGATGGGATACGGCGGTATTGCTGCCTTGGTAGTCTTATCCGAAGAGCAGAGGGTAGCCTACATAGTTGTAGATGGAAACAACATGGTCAGCGGCCTCCGCGAAAAGACTCTGGAGGCGCTGAAGAAGCTGGGCATAGATGAAGGCGAGGTTCTAACCACAGACACTCACGCCGTAAATGCGGTGGCTCTTGTTGAGAGAGGATATCATCCGGTGGGCGAGGTGATCGATCATGGGGAATTCGTCTCTCGAGTCAAGGAAACGGTTTCTAAAGCATTGCTTAATGCGCGAGAATCCAAGGTGTCGTGTAAGGTTGGTGAAATTCGCGGTGTGAAAGCATTTGGGAGGGGCAACTTGGTTAAGCTCAGCCAGCTCGTTGACATGATGTTTGGTTTCGCAAAAATGCTTGCTTTTGCCGTCTTTCCACCGGCAATAGCATCTGTTCTACTCCTCTTCATCTTATTCTAGCAATTCCTTGAGCCATAGCTTGTTGAACATGCTTAGAAGGGAAGAGTTAAGAGCGCCAAAAACGATAAAAGCTTCAATTTAATGATATTTTTAGTCCCTTTGACACTAGAAGCTCGCATCAAAAGCTTGGAGAATCTGGTATGACTGAAAAAACTCAGGAAAACGTTGTCTTAGTGGGAATAAAGCCGGCCATGAACTATGTGGTAGCATGCATGACCTACTTCAATTCAGGGGCAAAGAAGGTGATCCTGAAGGCAAGAGGACGTGCTACAAGCCGCGTCGTTGATATAGTTGAAATAATGCGTCGATCTTTCATAAAGGGTCTTGAAATCGAGAAAATAAGCATAGGCACCGAAGAATTGCCGAGTTCAGACGGTCGTCAATCCAACGTCTCTACCCTTGAAATAGTGATTTCGAAGCCAGAAAAGGCTAAGACGACGGGGTGACATCTCTAACAAATTTCAGAGAAAGCCTCTTGACAGACTCTTTCACGTCGGTGACGTTTTAGACCAAGCAATAGTGGTTTTCGCGGCGCCATCAAAACATATGCTAGATTAAAACTCACATCTATGTGGAGGTGTTATCATGGACGGGTATCCTAAGATCGTTGTCACCCCTCCGGGTCCAAGAGCCAGAGCGGCTTTGCGAGAAGAAGAGGGCTTGATTTCGCCCTCGTTCGTAAAGGAGTACCCGCTTGTAGTGAAGTCTGGACGAGGCTGTATTGTGGAGGATGTCGATGGTAACGAGTACATAGACTTTAACTCGGGTGTGGCCGTTATGAACGTGGGGCATTGCCACCCCAAGGTTGTTGAAGCGATAAAGGCGCAGTCAGAGGTTCTTCTCCACTACTCTACCGACTTCTATTATGAAGTTAATATGGAATTGGCGAAGAGGCTTAGCGAGATAACGCCCGGCAGTTTTCAAAAGAAGACCTTCTACGGAAACAGTGGTGCCGAGGCAATGGAAGCCGCGATTAAGCTTGCTAAATGGCATACGAGAAAGCATCGCTTCCTAGCCTTCATCGGAAGCTTCCACGGCAGATCGCTTGGCACTCTAAGTTTCACGGCGAGCAAGGCGGTTCAACAGAGATACTTCTTCCCAACCATGCCAGGAGTCACCCACGTGCCATATCCGTACTGTTACAGGTGCCCGTTTAATCAAACGTATCCGGAATGTGAGTACTGGTGCGTCGACTTCATAGACGAGTTTGTGCTTCAGAAGTATGTGCCCCCTGAAGAGACTGCCGCCGTGGTCTTTGAACCCATACTAGGGGAGGGCGGCTACGTGATTCCTCCACAAGAATACTTCAAGCGTTTGAAGAGGCTTACAGACAAGTACGGCCTTCTTCTCATCGACGACGAAGTTCAGACCGGTGTGGGGAGGACTGGCCGCTGGTTTGCCATAGAGAATTGGGAAGTGGTTCCCGACATAGTTTGCATATCTAAAGCCATCGCTTCTGGGCTGCCATTAGGCGCAACCGTCGCTAGGGCGGAACTCATGGATTGGGAGGCGGGTTCTCACGCCAACACGTTCGGAGGAAACCCTGTAGCCTGCAAAGTGGCGCTAGCCGTAATCGACATCATAAAGAACGAGCGACTTCTGGAGAATGCTTCGAATCAAGGAAACTACATTGTTAAGCGTTTGAAGGAGATGCAGGAGAAGTATTCTCTGATTGGCGACGTCAGGGGGAAAGGCCTCATGGTCGGCTTAGAGATTGTCAGAAACAGGGATACTAAGGAGCCCGGAATAAAAGAAGCCAAAGAGATCGTGCTTAGAAGCTGGCAAAGGGGTGTTACTGCCTTAACTTGTGGTGTCTCCACCGTTCGAATATTTCCTCCGCTGACAATTACGCGCGACCTTGTAGACAGCGGTCTGGAGATAATTGAGGGAGCGATAAAAGAGGTAGAAAAAGAAACCGGGCTATGACCCTTCTTTTTCCAGCGGAATGCTTCTTGCGAGAAACACCAAAACAAAGAAGACAATCACAACTGTGAGCGCAATAATCAGAAGGGCGATCAGAATCCCCCATCCGAACATTGATGGAGAGCCTACCAAAATATTTGGCAGGAAGAAGAAACCGAAGAGGAACAACAGGAAGCGTGGTCTCTTCGTCCGCCAGGTTATGTACGCGGAAACAAGGTCAATGATTCCGAACGTTATTCCTAGCGTTCCAAAGAGATAGTTTAGCGGATACGCGGACTCGTTTAGGAGCGCGATCAAACCGTAAATTACACTAATAATACCAAAGAGCGTCAAAAATGCAACCGTACCTATTAACAAAAGTCTGTTTCTCGGCGTATTATTCACCAACAATTCAGCCAGCGAGAAACGTTGAACTTGGTTACTTGGCTCCTGAGGGCTCTTTCAATTGTTCCGGCAAGCGTTCGATCTTGGAAGATGTTCCCGACGAGAGTTCTAAACTTCCATCGAAACCC
Source organism: uncultured Candidatus Bathyarchaeia archaeon (assembly GCA_964481305.1). Lineage (GTDB taxonomy): Archaea > Thermoproteota > Bathyarchaeia > RBG-16-48-13 > JAGMEO01 > CAYZTF01. The sequence goes on from CAYZTF010000019.1 coordinate 3,729, forward strand.
GTTTTGGAGTAAGTGTTTACGATGCGTATTCTTGCCCCTTCTTGGAGACCCTTCACCTCGTCGGCCAAACTTCTCCAGAGCGATACTTTGATCTCACCCGTTTGATCACGCATCTTGAATGAGGC
>CAYZTF010000019.1:3953-8071 GCA_964481305.1 uncultured Candidatus Bathyarchaeia archaeon
TTCGATAGCGATTTCACCGAGTCGACTTGTTCGTTCCATATTGCGAGCCTTATTGAACCGCTGTCGTCGACCAAAGTTAGGTCTATGACTCGTCCAGGCATGCCAGATGGGCGGTTGAACTCTCTGGTCTGACCAACCTGAGTAACCTTCGCTAGGAGATTGATGTCTGACACATTCGGCTTTATTTCTCTGATCTTCATGAGAGTTAAGGGAGGAATCTCTGTCTGAAAGGGGGCTTCCGATAGGATGTTGACTTGGCCGTAGGCCCCGACATGGAGTTCTTTTTCTCCTCTCAGTCCGCTTCTGACCCGTCCGCCTAGGATCTGTAGGCAATCGCCCTTTTTTGCGGCGTCAACTGAGTCTGCCCTATCGTTCCAGAGGACGAGTCTAATCTTTCCGGTTCCGTCAACAAGGTTGATCCGTCTAATGCGTCCACCTCCGTTTCCAGGCCTATCAAATGTGGACAGAGGAAAAATCTGGGCGATGATGCCCGTCAGATTCACATATTGGTCGTTTCCCTTCAATTCGCCGATCTTTACGAAGAAATCCTCGATCATAGGACATTCATTCGAATCGGCGTCGGGAGGCGAGACGCTGATAGATCCTCTCGATCCCACGTTTAGCTCCAGCTCTTTACCTAAGCCTTCCCTGACGTAGCCGTGATATATCCTGACGATTTGGTTTTGGGAAATCCTTTTCTGTACAGCTACGTCCACGTTCTTGTCCCATAGAGCAACGCCGATAATGCCCGTTAAGTCAGCTATGATAACCTTCATGACCTTCCCCTCGGTGCTATCTGGCCGGGTGAAGGTTCTGGGATTGTTTACGGAGAGTACGCGTCCCGTTATTGTTACGTCGTTTGCGCCTGAGATTAAGTCCTTTATCGTTATCTTCGTCTTCAATCCGCTTTCTTGCAGACGAACCCCCAACTCTGAGGCAACCATGTACGCTGCCCCCTCTTCGGTTAGTAGTCCGCCGGAGGCTTCCTTCTTTCTTCTGATCATCTCTTGGACGGTCTCGCGTGTGAGGTCTGTCCTTGAAGAGAGTATTCGGCTGATAACTTCTATCGGCGTCAACATCTGGTGGTATGTGCCTCTCCTAATGAAAACTTAAAATATCCATATAAGAAAATAACCTTTTTCAGAGGTCTCTGTATGTCAAAGTTTTTGTCAAGGGAGAAGATGGCTGGGAAACAAGTCATAGACGCGGAAGGCATGATCGTTGGAACTGTGAAAGACATAGCGGTGGACATAGAGTCGAAGGAGATCGCTTTTAAAGTAGCAACCAAGGTCGGAACCGAGATCGATGTCGTAAGCGATGACATTAGTCAAGTCGGCGACGTAATTCTCTTGAAGAAGGCGTTGGAGTTGCCAGAGGTTTCTGAAGCGGCGGCTGCGGCTCCTACGCGCGCGCCAGGAGTATGTCCAAGCTGCGGATACGCAAACGACCCTGCTTCGAAGTTTTGCATCAAATGCGGTACTTTGATGAAATAACCCTTCCCTATCTTTATTCGATGTTCTTCTAATGAGCTCTGCTGATTAACGGTCCCAGAAGAGGCGCGTTCTAGCGTACTCCCTTTCTGCTTTAAGCACTTCCAGAGTGAAATCGTCCTCGCTTCTGAAAGGTTTTCTGAGGATACGCGTGGCTGTATACGGGCCTACACCTCTTCCGGCCATGGCGAAGACGGCGAGGCGGCCATAGGTCTGTACTAGGCTTGCGCTTCTCCAAGCCGTCAGCCACCTCTTCTCTTCATCGCTCAGAAGCCTTTGCTTTGCTATCTTTTTCTTAGCTATCTTGATCAGCTGGTCGTCGCTTCTAAAGGTCGCGGCTATTAGTGACGACCTGCATTTTGGGCACTTAATCTTCTCAGGGAGGCTTCTCACCTTTCTCAGGCCTTGCCAATCAGCGTTGAAGAGGCATACTAGTCTCACGTCCTCCGAGTAGAGCCGTTCCTTTATTATTGGGATGATTTCCTCCCTTGGTACGGCAGGCCTTAGAACGTCTTGGGGTGCGATTCTGTCTAGAATGGGAAGCGCTAGGGGCGAATACCCCTTGGATCTTTGAGCAACCTTTACTCTGATCTCTGCGTTTTCTATCATCCTCAGAAATTTTTCCGCGCCTTCGACGTCCATTTTTTCGAAGAAGATCTCTCTCAATGTCTCTTTGAAGACCGGTGTGTCTTGTAATGCTCTGACTATGCCTCTTGCTCGGCTCGACTTGTATTCGGCGTCGTGTTCAACTACGCCGAAGCGTTTCGCAACGTTCCATAGGTGCCACGCGAAGAGGAAAGTCTCGCTCAAGGTGTTGGTCAAGATTGATTGTACGTCGCCGGGCTTGAGTTGGTCAAACTCCCTCTGCACCATGTCGGCTTTGACAATGATGGGTAGGATCAACGCTATGCGGTACGGGTCATATTGCGTCGCCACGCTAACGCCCAGTCGGGCGCTGATCAAGGACGCTAAGACCCGGGCTAAGGCCTCGTTGATGAGGTTGCCGAGACAGGCATGAATCACCGCATAGTTTTCGAAGCATTCGATCAAGACCAGACGATCCGTCGGTACAGGATAACCTTCCTCGAGCTGTTTCCTGATCATTTCTACAGCCTTTTTCGCTGCCTCTTCGTCCATCGGATAGCTTTTCAAGGCTTCGAGGGCTTTCTCTTCGGTCCCCTCTTCGGCGATGAGTGCTCTTAGTCTGCCTACCTCTTGCGCCACGTCGAAGGTGACGGGTATGATCTCCCCTTCCCAGCTTGGGATTGCGCCGAGGCTTTGATGAACGGGCTCTACTTGGATCGATCCCCTCTCTTCATCTATGTTGAGTATTCGCCAAGTTTGTCCGCGCATTATGAACTCCTGTCCGGGTTCACCGCATTTGGCGATGAACTCTTGGTCAAGGGTTCCAACTCTCATATTGCTTATGAAGTCGAGGACATCGAAGCGTTTTACGTTTGGGATCGTGGAGAGGTTGGTGTAGTAGTAGCTGAAGTTTCTAGGGAGGCGTTTCATGATCAGGTCTCCTTTGACGCGTACGACGCCCTCTCTCTCCAACTGTTTGACGACTTCGAGGAATTCGTCTGTGTCTAAGGCCCTGTAAGGCCAAGCCCTTTTAATGATGCGTATGGCGTCTTCGATCCTGATTCGTCCATACTCCAGTGTTAGGCCGGCGATCTGGTGGGCTGAGACATCTAAGGCGTTATCGTAGATCTTTGGCAGCTCCAGTTTGTCTTGGAGAACGAACTTCGAGATTACGGCGGCCTCGAGGATATCGTCGGGCATTGTTGCTATGATGACGCCCCTCGAGATGGCGCCTAGGATGTGGCCGCCTCTTCCAATGCGTTGGACAAGTCTTGTGGCCTGTCGGGGCGACATGTATTGTATCATGTAGTCGATGCTTCCGATGTCGATTCCGAGTTCAAGTGAGGACGTGCATACCACGCCGCGCAGCTCGCCCTCCTTTAGCATTCGCTCCGTCTCGACGCGTACGTCTCGAGATAGGGAACCGTGATGGACGCTGACTTCGACCTCTGGCTTGAGGAGCCGCATTCTTGAAGACAGAGCCTCGGCGTGTTCGCGTGTGTTGGTGAAGATTATGGTGGACTTTTTTCCTTCCATTAACTCAAAGATTCGGCGAATTCTTCCAATGCTGCCTGCTGAGATCATGAGCTCCTTGGCGGTCTTGGCATCCTCCGGAGTTGCGGTAGGACTTTCAACCCGGACTTCGATGTCCTTGGACTCAACGGCCTTGACGACTTCCATGGTCCTTCCTTCGCCTACGAGGAAGCTGGCTATCAGTTCAGGGCTGCCTATCGTGGCGGATATGCCGACGCGTTGAAAGTCTCTGCCCGTTATTTCTCTCAGCCTCTCGAGTCCTACTGAAAGTTGGGTGCCGCGTTTGTCTGTCGCTATTTCGTGGACTTCGTCGACGATAACCCATCGGATGTTTCTTAGGTGCTCACGCATTCTTCTTCCTGGAAGAATGGCCTGCAGGGTCTCAGGCGTCGTTATCAGCATGTTTGGAGGCTTCAAAGCCTGCATCCTTCGTGCGCTGGGCGCGGTGTCTCCGTGCCGGACTTGCACGTTGAAATCGAGATGTTCGCCAATCTCTGTCAGCCTTCTGAG
>CAYZTF010000020.1:0-7956 GCA_964481305.1 uncultured Candidatus Bathyarchaeia archaeon
CAACAGTCCAAGTGTTCCAGGCGTGGTACCCAAAACCGGGAAACCTTTCACCTCGAAGGGAGTTTTCGGAATGATGCATTGCAGGCAAGGCCCCTTTCCCGGCATTATAGTCGTAATCTGACCGTACAACCCGTATATGCCTGCGTGAACAAAAGGAATGCCTTCTTTTACGCAAGCTTCGTTCAATATGTAGCGAGTGCCCCAATTATCCATTCCATCGACCACCACCGAGCACCCCTGCATAAGTCTTCTGCCGTTCTCACGAGTAATCTCTTCGTTTCTTGCCGTGACCTCTATCTCGGGGTTCAGAAGCTTCAACTTCTCGGCGGCTGAGAAGCTCTTGTTCCTGCCCACGTCGTCGCTCCAGTGCAAAATCTGTCTGTTGAGATTGCTCAGCTCCACCTCATCGTCGTCCACTATAACGAGGTTTCCAACACCTGCGGCTGCCAAGTATAAAGATGCAGGACAGCCTAGGCCTCCAGCACCTGCCACAAGCACCTTGGCTTCTTTCAGCTTCCTCTGTCCTTTCTCTCCGAAGCCTCTGATCATGATCTGGCGGCCGTATCTTTCGAGCTCAGATGCCTTCAAAAACTTCTCCCAGAATATAGTGGGGAGACATCTTAAATGATTTTTCTGCTTATGAAGCAGCCTTTGGGACTAGGCCTTTTCTGGCAAGCATGTTCTCGATGATAGGCAACGCCTTCGCGTTCTCTGCCTTTATCCTTTCAGCCCCTAGGTCCTCCAGTTGTTGAGCCATCTCTTTGATGAGGTTTGCGAAGATTAGGCCTTCGGCCGCGGAGATGTAGGCTATCCTCAGCCTTTCCCGGCTTATCCCAAGCTTCTCCAACATGTTCTGAAGCGCTTCAATTCTGGTCTTCATCTTCCAGTTGCCTGATATGTAGTGGCAGTCGGTGGGCAGGTGACAGGCCGCAACGAGAACCATTCCCGCACCTTTTCTGAAGGCTTCTAAGACAAAGTCTCGGTCGACCCGTCCAGAACACATGACGCGTACGGCTCGAACCAATGTAGGATACTCGAATCGGCTTGTTCCCGCCAGGTCGGCGCCAGCGTAACTGCACCAGTTACACAGGAAGGCCATGATCTTGTTCTCCGCGTCTACTTCGAGGGCTGCCCTAATCTGTTCAAAGATCTGTGCGTCGGTGAAGTGCATCTGCGTGATCGCGTCTTGTGGGCACTCGGCCACGCAGGTTCCGCAACCGTGGCACATCGCGGGGTTTACCCTAGCCGGCTTTTTCTCCTCGATTATCGGCGCGTTGTAAGGACATGATTTGAGGCATATAGCACAACTTGTCCGAATGTTTTGGCACTTCTCCGGATCCACGACGGCCACAATTGGTTCGATCTCCCACGTCTTCTTCGACAGCACTCTCGCGGCTCTAGCCGCCGTACCGCTCCCCTGCGCCACGGAGTAGGGGATGTCCTTGGGGCCTTGACAGGCGCCTGCCAAGAATATTCCGTCAACAGGCGTATCAAGTGGCTTCAGCTTTGGATGGCTTTCGAGGAAAAAGCCGTCTGGGCCGGTTGTCACGTGCAGTATAGTTGAGAGATCCTTCGTTCCACTCTTCGGCTCCGCCGCCGTTGACAGGACAACCAGCTCCGCCTCAACCTCAACAGGGTCGTTTAGAACCGTGTCCATGCTCCTTATAATCAGATTCTTCGTCTTCTTATCCTCGATGATCTCGGACGGCCTTCCCCGGATGAAGGTGACGCCGAGCTCCCTAGCCCTGCGGTAAAACTCCTCGAACCCCTTGAAGTACGCCCTCATATCCATGTAGAAGACGAATATCTCCACCTCTGGCCAGTGTTCTTTGATCAAGATCGAGTTCTTCAACGCATACATGCAGCAGAAACCCGAGCAGTACTCGTGTATGTTGATGTCGCGGGAGCCGACGCATTGTATGAAGGCCACGGTTCGAGGCTTCTTACCGTCCGATGCCCTGATGACCTCTCCGCCCGTCGGTCCGGCCGCGTTTATGAGCCGTTCCAACTCCAAGGCCGTGATTATGTTCGAGTATTCTGTGTACCCGTAGAGGCTTTCTTTCTCGGGCTTGTATATGTCGTACCCGGTGGCCACGGTTATCGTGCCGACCTCCAGTTCGATCTCCTCCGGCTTCTGGTCAAAGTCGATCGCCTTACGGTCTCCGCAAGCGTCCACGCACTTATAGCATTCTATGCAGTGATTCTTGTCTATTGTATAGATCAGCGGAACCGCCTGCGCGAAAGGCGCGGATATAGCCTTCCTCGTGCCAAGGTTCATCTCCCACGCGTTCGGGTACTCAATAGGGCATGGGTTCACGCATTCACCGCACCCCGTGCAGTTCTCCGCGATAACGTATCGTGGGTTCTTCCTTATCTTCACCTTGAAGTTTCCAATGTATCCTTCGACGCTCAAGACGTCTGCGAAAGAAATGATCTCGATGTTCGGATTTCTTGACACCTCAACCATCTTTGGGCCTTCGATGCAGATTGAGCAGTCTAGGGTTGGAAAGGTCTTGTCCAACTGCGCCATGTGGCCGCCTATGCTCTCGTCTCTCTCTACTAGGTAGACCTTGAAACCCATGTCCGCCAGGTCGAGGGCCGAGTGGATCCCGGCTACTCCGCCTCCGATGACCATTGCCTTATTCGTAACGGGCACCTCAAACTTCTCGAGACCTCTCAGCAGGCGCGCTTTGGCAACGGCCATCTTTATGATCTCTTTTGCCTTCTCCGTCGCGGCTTCCTTGTCGTGCGGATGAGCCCAAGAACAGAACTCCCGGATATTCGCCATCTCGAACAGGAAGGGGTTCATGCCTGCTTCAGACACGCATTTTCTAAACGTCGGCTCGTGCATACGAGGCGAACAGGCTGCGACCACAACCCGGTTCAGATTAAGCTCTTTGATCTTGCCCTTGATCTCTTTCTGACCCGGGTCCGCGCACGTATATCGATTATCCATCGCGCAGAAGACATCTGGAAGACTGCGGGCGTATTTTGTAACCTCCTCCACGTTCACGGTTCCCGCAATATTCAGCCCACAGTGGCAGACAAAGACTCCGACTCGAGGTTTCTCTATTTCCACTTTCTTCTCTTCAGCCATTCTTCTCACCCTGTTACGCTGTTCTGTTTTTCACGGCCTCCGTTGCCTTGGCTAGAATCTTCGCCCTAAACTCCCTTTCTTTCCCCTGTGTAGATGTCAGCTTCTCCAGAGCCTTGTTCCAAGCGCCCGACTTAACAGGCGTGTGATAAATTGAGGTTCTGTAGACCTTCAAAGCTTCTGGCTTAGGACAGACATTTACACACGCACCACAGTAGATGCAGTATGCGTCATCCGCGTAGACTTTGCCATCTTCACCTAGGTGTAAAGCGTTGAGAGGACATACGTCGAGGCATTCGACGCAGTTCTCTGGGCAACTCTCTTGGTTGATCTTGATGCTGCCGTTGAATATCTTTCGTACGTGGATGGCGTTTGTTGGGCATGCGACTTGACACCATGTACACGTAGGGCAGAAATCTCTCTCTATGTTTACTTCGGGCTTCTTGGGGTCAACAGCTACGATTTTGATGGGGCATGCGTCTGCGCATTTGGTGCAATCCTTCTCACATTTCGCCATGTCGACCGCTATTTCCCTCGTTAACGTGGGAAAGCTCTCGGCCTTCACGACGGCAACAACGGGTTCCCCATTTGTCATGTGTGTAACGGCGCCAAAGAGGCAGATCGCTTCGCACATGCCGCAGAAGTCGCATTTCTTCTGATCCACATCGACTAGGTGATGTCTAGTCTTCTCCCCCTCTTTTTTTGGCGAGGGTTTGAGCTCGATAGCCTCTCTGGGACAGATGTCTCTACAAAGTGTGCAGCCCTTGCACTTCTGCCTGTCAAAGATCATCGAAAACCTTTTGGCGTACATCGCCCTTTCGATGATCATCTTTCCTTCTTCTTCCCGTTTAAAAAGCCATAGAGGCATATCATTCCTCCGCAGAAGGTTTAAGCCTGAAATTTGAAATTGCTTTACCTTTCTTGAATGTCTGTCTATAAAACTATTTTCTGTGGTGCAGTTTCTTTGCCAAGCTTATATATAACTATAGTTATAAACTCTTCCTGCTCTCAAGACTTCACGAAGGTTGGAGGCACTCTTAAGTCAGCGGTAAGGTGAGAAGACCGGATTTGACAACGAAACCTATCTGCTTCCGATCGTTCTCACACCGGCGGCTAAGTGTGAATAAAGCTTATGAACTCAAAAACGGAGGTTAAGAAAGGAGATGTTCTCAAAGTTGAATGGGTATGTTGGTCAAGTACTTGTTGTAAACCTATCAACAAAGACTGTTGAAACCAAGCCGCTGGATTTAGAACTCGCGAAGAAGTATATCGGCGGAATCGGGCTCGCCATGAGAACGGTTTACGATTATATCGAGCCCGGCGTCGATCCTCTCAGTCCAGAGAATCCTCTCGTACTCGCAACAGGACCGATTAATGGGATAATGTGGCCTACCGCGGGTAACGGCCACGTCTTCGCAGCAAAATCGCCTCTGACAAATGCGATAGGCGAATCGAAGGCTCACGGCTTCTTCGGCGCGGAGTTGAAGAGAGCTGGCTATGACATGGTAGTTGTCTTGGGCAAGTCGGAGAAACCGGTCTATCTCTGGATCGACGACAACTCCGTGCAACTCATGGACGCGAAACATCTTTGGGGGAAAACGCCCATTGAGACGGAGGAGATCATAAGGAAAGAGCTTGGTGACCTCAACATTCGCGTGGCCTGCATAGGCATCGCTGGCGAGAAACTGGTCAGAATTGCCGCCATCTTGAACGACCAGAGCAGAGCCTGTGGTAGATGCGGTATGGGCGCGGTGATGGGCTCCAAAAACCTGAAGGCGATAGCCGTTCGGGGTAGCGAAGACATCACGGTTGCAGACGTAGAAGGCCTACAAGCCTTCTACAAGGTTTTCTACGATCGGGCGAAGGGACCGAAGACGAGGAAGTATCGAACACTTGGAACCCCAGAAAACGTGTTAGTTCTGAACAAGCTAGGCGCCTTACCTACAAGAAACTTTACCAACGCCACTTTCGAAGGCGCGGATAAGGTCAGCGGCGAATACCTCAGCGAAAGATTCGTGGACAATATAATTGCGTGTGGAGGCTGTCCGATGCGATGCGAGCATGTGGCAGCTGTCTCCGAAGGTCCGTACAAGGGCACCGTCGCTCGCATGGAGTATGAGTCACTCTGGGCTTTCGGACCAAACTGCGGTATCGACAACATGGAGGCCATCATCAAGGCCATTGACCTATGCAACTACTACGGCGTAGACACGATATCCTGCGGCGGAATAATAGGCTTCGCTATGGACTGTTTCAAGCATAAGATTCTGACGAAGAAAGACACGGAAGGCTTGGACTTGAGCTTCGGCAACGCCGAGGCGATGCTGGAGATGATCAGACGAATAGGCGAGAGGAGGGGTTTAGGGGACACGTTGGCTGAAGGAGTGAAGAGGGCTGCTGAAAAGATCGGTAAGGGCGCGGAGAAACTTGCGAACCACATTAAAGGCCTTGAGATGACTGGCTACGACATAAGAGGGCTCAAGACCGCCGCTGTGGGCTATGCTGTATCATTCAGAGGCGCGGATCACAACCGCCACGGTGCATACGCACCCGATGTGAGTGGAAAAGTTGATCGCTTCAAAGCAGAGGAGGGGCGAGGAAAAATGGTCAGAGAGATAGAAGACCTCTACACAATCATCGATTCTCTAGTTGTCTGTAAGTTTTCAAGAGGACTTTACGAAAAGAGCCACGAAGACGCTGCCACCCTTTACCGTCTGGTGACCGGAATCGAAATGACCACAGAGGACATGACCAAGGCAGGCGAGAGGATAAACAACCTAGGCAGAGTCTTCAATGTTAGAGAAGGCTTCATGAGGAAGGACGACACCGTACCCGTGAAAACCATGACCACGCCTATACCAGACGACTGTGTCTCAAAAGGTTCCTACATTAGGCAGGAGGAACTGGATCTGCTTCTCGACGACTACTATAAGGTTCGCGGATGGACGAAAGACGGCGTTCCAACCGTTGAGAAGCTAAAGGAGCTTGCTATGGACGAGTTCGTAGACGTTGTGAAGCCGAAGATAGCGTCTGTGGCTGTGGCAGGCTCTGGGAGTGAGAAATCGAAGTAGGGTGTGAAAGAAATGGCAAAGACTAGGAAGAAATTCGTTGCAGCCGATCCCGACAAGTGCGTCGGTTGCCAGATCTGCGAGTACGTTTGCGCTTTCGAGAAAGACAAGGTTTTCAATCCGCTGAAGTCTAGGATCAGGGTCGTGCGGCTGTATCCGGCCAATCTGTCGATTGCGTGTAGGCTGTGCGAAGACGCACCTTGTGTCAAGGCTTGTCCAAGAAAAGCTTTGGAACAGTCGACGGAAACAGGCGTCATCCTCATCGACGAAAAGAAGTGTGACGGATGCGGCTGGTGCATCGAAGCCTGCGAGTTCGGCGCCATAACGCTTCATCCGGGCAAGAAGGTGGTTGTCGCCTGCGACCTCTGCAACGGTGAACCCAAATGCGTTAAGTGGTGCCCCGAGGAGGCGCTGGAGCTAACGACCACGGACGCGCTTGCACAAAAGGCCCGCGTAGCTGCGACGAAGAAGCTTTTCCAAGAGGCGCTTGAAGGAAAATCCTAACCCCTATTCTTTCTTTTCTCAGCCATCTTTCTGATGAGTTGCTTAATCTTATCTTCTTCTCCATATATGAGAAGGAAGCTATCTTTCTCCTTCCTGTGCGATAGGTCGAAGCTCTTGGCCAACGCTTCGAGTTCATCCGCTCTGACATCCTCGTCGATCCTAACGCGTATCCAATGTTTGTCTCTTGGAACGCCGGGAATTAGTCTTGATGAGGAGTCGCTCTTAGATGTGAACACTTTGTCTCGAGCCTCAACAATTTTTTTCAAGTAGCCATTGGCAAATTCCTTCCCAAAGTCGGCTTCGGCTAGGTAAACAAGTGTTTGCTCAACATTTCCTAGGTAGGATTCTATCTTCGAGAGAGTCTCTAGCTTGCTTTGATCGAGACTATATATGTTGATCAGGGTTTTTGCTGATCTGAGATCTTCCACCACATCCTTTGGAATTGTCTCACCTTTATTCCGTAGGACTGTTAGGAGATCGGCAAGTACCTTCCAGACCTCCTCATAGTTCTCCATCTTTCAACCCATTCCTCTCAAAGACACCCTAGATTGTATGAGAATTCCGGTTTCTCTTATTCATCGACATCCTACTTCAGCTTTTCCAATCGAGATCTCAGGCAAGATATTTGCCCTTTGTCCCCTGATATTTTTAATCTGCAGGCTGAGATGTGTGCGATATTACCAAAACAGATATTAGGTGAATTGGAAACGTACGGTTTCATATCAGAGTATTTGGACAACAGTTGCTAGCATAGGAAGTGAATCTCAGACGCCAAAGATTCTAATCCTGTATTATTCAAGGAGTGGAAACACTAAAGAGATGGCTGAACTAGTAGCCGAGGGAGCCAGAAGAGAAAAGAACATTCAAGTTGAGGTCAAGTCGGTAGAAAAGGCCCAGATTGAGGACTTACTGGATGTGGATGGGGTAGTCATTGGGTCTCCCACCTACTATGGGTCGATGGCTGCTGAGATCAAGAAGTTCATAGACGATAGCGTCGAACTTCACGGGGAACTCGAGGGGAAGATTGGTGGAGCTTTCGCTTCTTCAGGCGGCATAGGCGGCGGAAACGAGACAACGATATTAGACATTCTGAAAGCTTTGCTGATTCATGGCATGGTGATTCAGGGAACATCGGAAGGTGGCCACTACGGACCCGTAGCCATAGGGAAACCAGACGCAAGAAGCAAGAAAGAGTGCATAGCGTACGGTCAGCGAATAGCGAAACTTGTTCTGAAAAACCGATGACCGCTAAGCTAACTGAGATTATGCCTTCTGAATCAAACGATTCAG